>DATJKO010000458.1:0-3117 GCA_035491355.1 Pyrinomonadaceae bacterium | reverse complement strand
CCCTCGAGCCACGCTCGTTCTCGTTCAACTCCGCTTACGGCGCGTGCAAGCGATGTCACGGTCTCGGAACCGTGATGGAGATCGACTCGCTGAAGCTTATTCCCGACTCGCGTCAAACACCCGAGCACCTCGGCTACATGGGCACGCAGGACAAACAGGGTTCAGCGTATCTTCGCAGCGCGCTGCTCGCCATCTGCAAACATTTCAACACTGATGCGAAGACGCCGTTCGCCGATCTATCGAAAGAAGTCCGTGACGCGTTTCTCAACGGACTCAATGCCAGGATCACCTTTACGCAGGGACTCTACACGTATCAGAACGAATGGAAGGGTGCGCTCAAGTGGGTACAGGAGCGTCTGAACGAAGCGCCGTCAGAAAAGATCAGGATCGCGCTCGAGGAGCTGGTGTCGCCTACGGTTTGTAGTGAGTGTGGTGGTCAGCGCCTGCGTTCCGATTCACTGTCGGTTCGTGTCGGTGGACGAGGGATCGCGGAGTACACGGCCCTGCCGATCGACAATTCGATCGCGGCGTTCGAACAAGTCGCGCTGAAGAATCGTGAAGAACAAATCGCTGGTCCGATATTGCGTGAGATCAAGAACCGGCTTCGTTTTCTTAGGACTGTCGGCCTGGGATACCTGACACTCGATCGCACTTCGTCGACGTTGTCCGGCGGTGAGGGTCAACGCATTCGTCTGGCGACGCAGATCGGATCGCAGTTACGCGGCGTGCTTTACGTGCTTGACGAGCCATCGATCGGACTGCACCCACGCGACAATCAAAAACTGCTGGAGACGCTTACCGCACTGCGCGACCTCGGAAACACTGTGCTCGTGGTCGAACACGATGAGGAGACGATCAGGCGCGCCGACTACGTCGTGGATTTGGGACCCGGTGCGGGTGCGCACGGCGGTAAAGTCGTTGCTGTTGGTTCGGCGACAGAGGTCTCCGAGAATCCGGAATCGATCACGGGGCTCTACATTCGCGGCGCGCGCAAGATCGAAGTACCGTCTGCCCGCAGAGCGCCAAACGGAAAGTATCTGACTATCCGCGGCGCCTATGCCAACAACTTGAAAGAGATCGACGTCTTGTTTCCGTTGGGATTGTTGACCGTGGTGACCGGCGTGTCGGGCTCTGGTAAATCAACGCTCGTCGAAGACATCCTGTACTACGCGTTGGCCCAGCATCTGTACGGCTCGCACACTGAGCCCGGGCCCTACCGTTCCATCGAAGGTCTGGAACATATCGACAAGGTCATCGAGATCGATCAGTCGCCAATCGGCCGCACTCCGCGATCGAACCCAGCCACTTACACGGGATTGTTCACCCCGCTTCGCGAACTCTACGCGATGCTGCCGGAGTCGCGCGAACGCGGCTACAAACCGGGCCGCTTCTCGTTCAACGTTAAAGGTGGACGTTGCGAAGCGTGCGAAGGCGACGGCATGAAACGCATCGAGATGAACTTCCTGCCGGATGTGTACGTCTTGTGCGATGTTTGTCGTGGCGCCCGCTACAACCGCGAGACGATGGCTGTCAAATACAAAGGCAAGTCGATTGCCGACCTGCTCGACACGACTGTCGAAGAAGCAGCGCCGCTACTCGAGAACATTCCGCAGATCAATCAGAAGATTCAGACGCTGCTCGACGTCGGACTCGGTTACATCAAGCTGGGCCAGTCGGCCACGACGCTTTCCGGTGGTGAGGCGCAACGTATCAAGCTCGCGAAAGAACTTTCGAAGCGGGCCACTGGTCGTACTATCTACATCCTCGACGAACCAACCACGGGCCTGCATTTCGCCGACGTTCACAAGCTGCTCGACGTACTGCAACGGCTCGTATCGCTCGGCAACACGGTGCTGGTGATCGAACACAACCTCGACGTGATTAAGTCAGCCGATCACATCATCGATCTTGGTCCCGAAGGCGGCGAACACGGAGGCCGTGTGGTCGCAACAGGGACACCCGAGGAAGTGGCGCGTTCGAAGCGTTCGCACACGGGCCAGGTGTTACGGCCTCTACTCAATGGCCAGGCGCTCCGCAACGGCAACTCCACGCGAAACGGCAACGGCAAAAAGATCCCGCCCACGACTTGACCGCTCCGGGCGTTCTCAATTATCCTGCCCTACGTTGAAATTGAAAACGATTTTCAATTTCGCACCGTCAGTCATTGGCACAGGAATCGAAATGCCGCCGCCGAGCCGAAACAAGAAGCGGTTCCACAAACGTCGTGGGCCAAGATACTGGATCGTCGCCATCACCGCGATGGGCGCGCTCGTCGCCTACTGCCCCAATAAAAGCCACAATATCGTTCTCGGCAAAGCAAGACTCGACGACAAGACAGTAGCCAGCGAACAGCAACGACTGCTACAGTTCGACGTCCCTGCCGGCACACTCGAATCCGTTCTCAACAAGTTTCAGAGCGTCGCGGATATCCAGGTCATCATTCCGAATGAAGCGATGCGCTCGCTCCCTTCCCCGGGCGTAAACGGCCGCTATTCACCCGAACAAGCACTGCGAGAAATCCTGCGCGACACGGGCGTGAGTTATCGTTTCACCGACAAACGGACGGTCCTACTCGAGATTCACGCGGCAGCAGAATCAGTTGAAATCCGCGACGACTCGCGACCGGTGCTTGCGTCGCCCAAGTACACCCAACCGTTACTCGATACACCACAAACAATCACGGTGCTCTCGAAAGAGGTGATCGAAGAGCAGGGTGCAACAACCCTGCGCGATGTTCTGCGCAACGTTCCGGGACTGACGATCACCGCCGGCGAAGGTGGTAATCCGGCCGGCGACAATCTCACGTTGCGAGGATTTAGTGCACGCAACGATATCTTCATCGATGGCGTCCGCGACATCAGCCCGCAATCGCGAGATCCGTTCAATCTCGAGCAGGTCGACGTCGTTAAAGGTCCAGGCTCCGCATACACGGGCCGCGGCTCAACCGGCGGCGCGATAAATCTCATCAACAAGACACCGGGTATTCGCCGCACAGTGGCAGGGACCCTCGATCTCGGAACTGACAGCACACGTCGAGCAACAGCGGACGTCAACCTTCCGATCGGCGACACTGTCGCGTTTCGTTTGAATCTGCTGGCGCATCACTCGGGAGTGGCC
>DATJKO010000457.1:0-2840 GCA_035491355.1 Pyrinomonadaceae bacterium | reverse complement strand
AGCCGACCTAATCGACGAGGTCGGAATTAATGTTCACCCAGTGTTGCTCGGTTCCGGCATCCCGCTGTTTCATGAAATGACGAAACAGATCAACCTCAAACTCATGAAGTGCCAGGAACTGAAGAACGGCTGCGTCGCGCTCACTTACAAGGTCAAGCATTAGCCACACAGAAAGAGCCACAAAAGGCACAAACGAAGCCCACGAAGAGGCACAAAAGAGCGACTAAGCTTAGTAAAGAATTCGTGTTCTCACCTTGTTAAGAATTTTGCTTGTGCCTTTTGTGGGCTTCGTTTGTGCCTCTTGTGTTAACTGTCTTCTGCTCTCACTGCGACAACACTTCACGGAAGTACTCAACCGCTCGTGGATCACCTGATTCACCCAGGGAACGAATTGCCTGTTTGCGGATCTGCGGGTTCGCATGCGTCCGCGCGATCTTTATCAACAACGGCACTGACTCTGGCGAACGTCGTTCGCTGATCGCGCGCACTGCCTGCATCTGCACTTCCACCGTTCCATCCGTGCTCTGCGCCGTCTGACTCAGAAAATCGAAACTACGTTTGCTGACTCGCTCGCCCAACAAACGGATCGCCTGTTTACGCAAGTCCACCGGGTAGTCGCCTTTTGCTACTTCAAACAGCTTGTCCTCGACGCGTGGGCTCTTCGTTTCGGAAAGCGACTGCAGCGCTGTGCGCTTCACGTCGGTCGATTGTTCCGCGTCAAAGAACTTCAGCAGATCGTCAACCGCCGCTTCACCGCGTTCGGCCAGGGCGCGAATCGCCGTCTTCCGCAGTTCCGGGTTCAAATCCGTGCGGGCCACTTCCAACAAGCGCGTCTGTGCCTTCGCGCTCTTCGTTTCGGCCAGCGCTCGCAAAGCCGAGCGTTTGACCTCGAGATTCGACTCGCTCGAGTAGATCTTGATCAACTCATCGACGGCCGCTTCACTGTCCAACTGTGCAAGCCGGCGCACGGCGATGCGACGCGAATCCCAATCAGGATCGTTTTTCGAAATTCCCAGTAAAAACGCAAACGCCGGTTGCTTTTCATGACTGCTGTTGCCGGCCGCCGAGATGACGCCGCGACGTACTTCGACGTCTTTCACCGCTTCGTACAACGCCTGCAGCGTCTCTACAGCGCCACGGTCGCGGCTTTGTCCAATGGCGTGCGCCGCTGCGCGTCGCAACTTCGTGTCTTCAGCGTCGTTGCGTACGAGCGTGGCGAGGAAAGTCTGCTCGCCGCCGACTTGGCCGAGCCAGTAAACAGACGAGGAACGGACGTGTTGATTCGGCGAGCCGGTGACGAAACTCTTGAGCATGCTGCCGACACGAACGTCGTCGTGCAGCGCGATACCCAACACCGCGCGCTCGCCAAGCATGTCGAGCGGCGAGGCCGCTGCGAGCGCCCGAAGGTAGTTCAGACTCTCTTCGTTGTTCGCGCGGCCCATCCAGTAGACCGGATAGCCACTGTGCTCGCGCTTCCGTTCGAGGTTGTAAATCTCCATGCGCGTGATCTGATTCGAGACAGGATCGCGCAACAGGAAGATGCCGACGTTCCGCGTTTCGAGTGTCACGCCGCCAGCGGTAGTGCCGACGAAGACGGACGAGTCGCCAATCGTGTGAATCGAACCACTGAACTCGCGAGCCTCAGGGTCGATAGCAACGCCCGGCCGCATGTCGAAAGTGTAGGCGGACCAGTAAGGCGTCTGGCCCGCACGGCCGCGTGCTTGCGCGGCATTGAGCTTCGACATGAGGTCGGCGCCTTCGACGGTCGTGAAGTTTTGTGTCTGCAGATCGCCGGCAACGACCGGCAACCCGCACAACACGAACACGATCAATAAACCGATGAGCTTTGCGTTAGGCATGGGGAAACGCTCCTACTTCAGCAAGTCTTCGAGAAATTTCATCGCTTCGGGATCTTTGCTTTGACCAAGGAATTGCACCGCTCGTTTGCGCATCTCCACGGAAGGATCGTTGCGCGCAATCGTCATTAACTTGCGAATACCCGACTTGTTCGGCGACCTGCCGAACACTTGCAGCAACATCTGCTTGACCATCAAATTCTGCTCGGTGTCGTACATGGCAACGAGTTGTTCGAACACCTGCGGATCGTCTTTGCTGCGCAAGTTGCTTAACGCGAAGGCGCGGAGTTCTGCTTCTTCGCTACTGCGCAGAATTTCGAGCAGTTTTGTCTGTGCGCGCGGATCCTTGGTCATCATCAAACCGCGCATAATCGCCTGCTTAGCCCGTAACTCTTTTTCACTGTTGTAGAGTTGTAGCAGATCGTCGTAACCGGCAGCGCCGCGCACGCTGAGACTTTCAATCGCCGCGTAGCGCAACTCCGGAGGTTCGCCGGTGCGCGCGATTTCCAATACTTTCGCCCGCGCGCGTGGGTCCTCCATACGCATTAACGCATGCACCACCTGACCACGAATTTCCCGGTTCTTGTCAGCGTCGTAAATCTTAATGAGCTCGTCCAGCGAGGCGGGATCTTTCAGTTCGCCAATGTAACGAATGGCGTACTGGCGCACCGGAACTTCGTCGGCCGAACGCGCGATCGCCAAAATCTTTGCAGTGGCGTGCGGCGTACGGCTCTCGCCGAGCGCGCGGATGATTTGGACTCTGATCTCTTTGGTTTGATCGGTGTCGTAGAGTTTGATCAGTTCGTCCATGATTGCTTCGTCACGCTGATCGCCAAGCCGTTTGATGGCTGTGAGCCGGAGCCTTGGATCGGGATTGCTGCGCGCGACATCGAGCAGGATCGGCAGTGTGCGTGGACTACGACGCGAACCGAGTATCGTCACGGCCGCTGCCTGGAAATTCTGGCACGGCGCGGGATTGGCTTT
>DATJKO010000456.1:0-3881 GCA_035491355.1 Pyrinomonadaceae bacterium | reverse complement strand
GCATAAAGACAGTCGGCGCCCGCTCCGGCATATGCGGCTAAGCGTTCGAGTGCGATGGGAAACGCATTTGGGTCGCGCATCAGAAACACCTCGCAGCGTCCAGTCAGGACCACCGGCGTACCTGAAGCATCGATGGCGCGGCGCGCTGCTTTGATCCGTTCGACAGCAAGCTGTTTATCGTAGAGCGGCGTCTCGGCGTTGCCTGTCGAATCTTCGATCGAGAGTCCCGCGACGCCGGTAGCAACGCACCGCGCGACGTTTTCGGCGACCGCTTGAGGTTCGTCAGCGTAACCTTGTCGGAAATCTGCATTGACAGGCAACGGTGTGGCCTGAACAATGTCGCGGAAGTGCGCGAGCACATCGTCGATCGTCGGCGCGTCGTCGAGTAGTCCTTTAGTAAACGCCCAACCGGAGGACGTCGTCGCGAGCGCTTTAAACCCAAGATGTCGAAGGTAAACTGCGGAACCAACGTCCCACGGATTGGGCAGGACAAAGCAACCGCCGGCATGCAGCCTTCTAAACGTTTCAACAGCAACTTTCTGAGACTCACTCATATGAAGAAAACTCCTTTGATTGCGATTGCCATCTTCATAGCAGCATGTAGCGCGTTCGCGCAAACTGCGCCTGACGCGGCTGAGTTAACCAGGCTGCTTAACGAGTTTCTGGCGGGTGCGTCGCGCGGCGATGCGACCATTCACGAACGCTTCTGGGCTGACGATCTGATCTACACACGTTCGGCGGGACGGCGCGTGAATAAGGCCGAAGTTTTGCACGACGTGCGTAACGCGCCAGCGCCGAAGCCGGGCGATCCGACGACGATTTACACCGCCGAAGACATTCGTATTCAACAGTACGGCGATACAGCGGTCGTCGCGTTTCGTCTGGTGGCGACCAGTGACTCCGCGGGCACCAGGAGTGTTGCGAACCTTCTCAACAGCGGCACGTTCGTCAAACGCAACGGCAAGTGGCAAGTGGTGAACTGGCAGTCGACACGCATGCCGCGGACTGAAAAGGAGAGCAAGAAAGAAGTCGCCGATGCGGTACAAGCTCTTCACCTGTCTCTGACTACGCCTGACGTGTCTAAGCTGAAATCACTTCTAGATGCGGATTTTGTTTGGACCAGGCAGGATGGACAAGCAATCGCTCTCAAACGATTGAGCGACGATCTCGCTTCGGGTCAAGTCAAATTCACAAGGCCGGACACGAACACCTTCGTCATTTCACTGTATGGCGACACTGCTGTCGTTCGTGGTGAGTTCGAAGCGCAGCGGATGGTTTACACGTTGACCTTTGTGAACCAGATAGGCGGGTGGAAAGCGGTCGCTATGCACACCAGCACTCGCCCTAATTAACTCGTGTTATGGCTGCTCAGGTTGTCGGGGCTTGCGAGTACGCTTCTCGCCGGCAGGCTGCGTCTCCATCTCATCGCGTCGCTGTTGCAACTTCGCCCGCAGAAGATCGACTTCCTGGTCCGCGCTAGTTAAAGCCGCTTCCAAACGTCCCTTGCTACTCTCGAGAATCTTCATCTGCGACCGCAACCGGCTTCGTTCTGAGTCGAGTTGCCGGCGTCGCATCTCACGCGCCTCTTCCGGACGCACCGAACCATATCCCTGAGTCGCTCTATCGATGTTCTCCGGCTTGATCGCGTACTCGATCTGTTCCAGCTTCGATTCGATGTCGGCCATCTTGCTCTCGGTGTCGAGTAACTGCGACCGCAATTGCTCGGCTCGCTGTTCCGCGCGCGTCAACCGCTCCATGTCGAGGTGATAGCGGTCGTCGTCGTTCATATCACTCAACTTGTCGTTGAGCCGGTTGACCTGGTTTGAGAGCTCATTGATGGTCTTCTGCATCTCCTGGTCGGAGGAGTTGTCAGGCTGTGCTTTCTTCGCTGGCGCTGCGGGATTCGGGCTTTGCGTGGGATCGGCGGTCGCATCAGCGGTGCTGATGATCTTCACGTCGTCTGTTGCGGGAGCCGCGTCTGTCGGCGGGGCGATCGTCGGATTGGTGATCACCGGTTTCGGCGCCGCGGGTTTACTGGAAGTGCGCCGGGTAGTGCGTTTCTTCTTGGTCTGGGCGTCGGCGGCGCTAAGGCCGCAGCTCACAACCAATAAAGCCGCTACAAACAAGTTCAAGTAGTTTCGAATCCGCATAGGCATCGCGACACTCCTTCTCTACCACCCCTAAGATACTCCCGCATCCAAGATGCCTTCAAGCTAAAGCCAGATGCTTCGGGGTTTAACGTTACGTGCGAGATCGGGTTCCAAAAACAGGTAGGGGGTTTTCTTCGGAATCTGCTCTGCGCAGCCCCGAGCGCTTACTCGCCGTTATTGACGCCTGGCGACGACTTCATAAAGCGCGTTCTTGAAAAACACGCGTTTGAGCCGATCGCCGAAATGTCTGGGCGGCTGCTTACGCGCCCGTGCCCGCGCCTCGTCGATGTTGCTCTTTTCACTCAACATCTGCACCGGCAAGTTCCGAAACAACTCGCTCGCCGACGTAAGCGTGAGATGCGTCGTGTGATCGGCAAACGGACCGATCTCGTAAGGCACGCCGATCGCCCGCCAGCTCGAATGGACGTCCGCGGCGACGCGATACAGCGGATGATGAATATTGACTGTGAAATAAAGCAGCCCGCCAGGTGTGAGAATCCGAACCAACTCCCGAACGATTCGGGACGGCGACTCCGCGTGATCGACGACGTTGTCGCAAAGCACCACGTCGAAGCTCCGATCGCGAAACGGTAGCGACTCGCCAACCGCAGCTACGGTCGACGCACGTCGCTGCCACGCCGGAAACAGGCGGCAATAGTCGGCAGCGAGCGGATCGACGCCGACGCGATGGTCGCCACCAAAACAGAAGATCAAACCATGCGCGCCGCTACCGACTTCGATCACACGCGCCTCCCTCGGTACCGGCTGAAACGTCTCCAGCAGATCGCGCACGCGGCGCGACGATTTCGTCATCGCCGCGATTACGTCCTGCTCGTGACCGCGAATATGTTCGGCTTTGTGTTGTTGGTAGGTGAGTTGCCGTTCGAGCGCGCGCCGAGCCAGCTTTTGCCGCAAATTCATCCGTGTGATCTGGGTCTAGTAAGGCTGAACACGAAACGATATGTTCATCGCCGGCGCGCTGGTTAGCGATTCCACGCTGATCAATTGCGCGCCCGCTTCGGCATACTCGCGAACATTGGCAAGGGTAGTTTTGCCGGAGTATTCAATCACAACTGACTCCGACAATTCCTTCGCGATGCCGGCCAGACGCCTGACGTCTTCTGCCGTGAAATCCTCCAGCACGATCACGTCAGCGCCCGCCCCGATTGCGTCGCGCAATTCCGTTTCATTTGCTATGTGCACGGCCACGCGGTGCAGGTAGCCCAGTTTCTGTTTCACGTCTCGCACAGCCGCCCCGACTCCGCCAACGATCGCGACGTGATTCGAGGTTACGACGACGCCGTCGTCCAATCCAAACCGACTGTTGTAACCACCACCGAGCTCGACTGCGTATCGTTCAAGCAAACGCAGGCCTGGTGTCGTGGCGCGTGTGTCGACGATTTGCACGCCGGTACCGTCAAGTGCCGCAACGAAACTGTTCGTCAACGTCGCAATGCCGGAAAGTCGTTGCAGCAGATTCAGCGCAACTCGTTCCGCCGAGATCAGCACGTCGGCGAATCCGATCATACGTGCAATCACCTTGCCTGACTCAACACGTTCGCCGTCTGAAACAAACGCTTCGAGTTGCTGTTGCGAATCGAGCGTCAGGAAAACCTCTTCCGCTGCTTCCAGGCCGGCAACGATCATGTTTTCACCAGCAACGAAGCGCGCCCGCGCACGTGTGTTGCGCGCCACGATCGATTGCGTGGTGATGTCGCCGCGGCCGAGGTC
>DATJKO010000455.1:0-1733 GCA_035491355.1 Pyrinomonadaceae bacterium | reverse complement strand
CTGACGAGTTATTTGACTCAACGATCGAAGAACGTCTCGTTGCTCGCCGCGCCACTTACGGCTGAGAGCGCCGAGGACATCGAACCGCGCCACATTTACGAAATCATGGAACTGCTCCGGCAGCGCTTTGATAACGTCATTATCGATACGCCGCACAGTTTCGACGCCGTGACGATCTCCGCGCTGGACCACGCCGACCAAATCCTGATGGTCCTGACGCTGGAGATTCACGCCATCCGCAGCACGCGACGCGCGCTCGAGATCTTCGATCGCCTTGGCTATCCGAGAAAGAAGATCCGCCTCGTGGTCAATCGTTGGAGCAAAAACGTCGAGCTGGATCAGAAGCAAGTGGAAGGGTTTCTCGGCGAACGCGTCATTGGTTTTGTGCAAAGCGACTATCGGGCCGCGGTGAACTCGATCAACCTCGGTCAGCCGCTGGTGGAATCAGCACCGACATCACGCGTAACCACTGACCTGCGGGCCATCGCCGCAAAGCTGTTCGAAGGCTACGTGGATCAGGCAACGCCCGTGGCGGAAACCAAACGAGGTCTCAATTCGCTGTTTCGACGCCAGCCGGTGGACGCTGAAGACCTCGGGCTACGTGCCGCCCTCGACCGGGCCAATTTGAGTGAAGCTCAGTAGGAATTCTGAATTTCGAATTGCGGATTGCGAATTTGAACTAGCCAAAGCAGGGGAAACATAGAAATGGCATTACGTGAAAGACTGGTTAGAGAAACCGGATTAACCGGACCACTCAACGACGACGGCATCAGCAATCAGCAGGGCTATCAAGATATGAAGGCCCGCCTTCACCGGATGCTGATCAACCGGATGGACCTGACGAAGCTGGGCATGCTCGAGCCGGAGCAACTTCACGAGGAAGTGTCGCGGCTGGCAGCAAGTCTTCTGGCGCAGGAAGATACTCCGCTTTCCAGCGTCGAACGAGAGCGGCTGATTCACGAAGTCCGCCACGAACTGTTTGGCCTGGGACCACTCGAGCAGTTGTTGGCCGACACGTCGATCTCCGACATCCTGGTCAACTCACCTTACAACGTCTACATCGAGCGTCGCGGCAAGCTCGAGCGAACCAACATCGAGTTCAAAGACAACGAGCACTTGATGCGCGTTATCGAGCGAATCGTTTCGTCAGTTGGTCGCCGTATCGACGAGTCGTCGCCGATGGTTGACGCGCGCTTGAAGGATGGCTCCCGCGTGAACGCGATCATCCCGCCACTCTCGCTGGATGGTCCGGTGCTGTCCATTCGCCGTTTCGGCGCGGAACCGCTGCGCATGAATCGTCTGCTGGAAAATCAGGCGTTAACACCTGACATGGCTTCGATGTTCGAAATGTGCGTCAACGCCAAATTGAACATTCTGATCTCGGGGGGCACCGGCGCCGGCAAGACGACTCTGCTGAACGCGCTCTCTGCCTACATTCCGCACGACCAGCGCGTCGTGACGATTGAAGACTCGGCAGAATTGCAGATGCAACAGCCGCACGTTGTGCGTCTCGAAACCCGTCCACCCAACATTGAAGGCAAAGGCGAAGTGAGCCAGCGCGACCTGGTGAAAAACGCACTCCGTATGCGACCCGACCGCATTGTCATCGGCGAGGTACGCGGCGGTGAGGCCATCGACATGCTTCAGGCGATGAACACCGGTCATGACGGTTCGCTGACGACGATTCACGCCAATACTTCGCGTGACGCTCTGGCTCGTTTGGAGACGATGAT
>DATJKO010000454.1:0-3103 GCA_035491355.1 Pyrinomonadaceae bacterium | reverse complement strand
CTGATCGCAGTTGCACTCGCGATGCTCAAACTGCTGCGCCAGGCGTGTCGACCACACGATGCGGTGCTCGGCATCGTCGAAGGAACAAATGATAGGTACACCGCCAGAGTCGAAGACGGTGGAAAACTGATCTCCGGTCTGATCATCTTCCGATTCGAAGCGTCACTCGTCTTTTTCAACGCCGATCATTTTACCGAACGCGTTCACGCCGTCATCAGCAGTGCCGACACGAAGCCGCGAACGTTTCTATTTGACGCTGAATCCGTGCCCTTGCTTGATGTTTCCGGTGCGTACGCGCTCGACGCATTACGGGCGGAGTTGGCAGACAGGGGAATCGTTTTGGGGATCGCGCGTGCGCGCGGACTGTTTCGGATGATGCTCGAGCGGGCCGGCATCGCCGAAAAAATCGGCAATCAGAATCTGTTTCACACAGTGCACGCGGGCGCCGTCGCCTTCCAGCTAGCCGAGCGGAATGGGAAAGCATGACCAGGGTCGTGTCGATGAACGGCAATTTCTCTTTCCGCTATCGAAATCGGATCAGACTCGAGCGGGAGTTCCGCGTGTGTGGGCGTTCGCTGACGCCTTACGGTTCGGTCGAGGTTTATCACGACAGCCGCTTCGACGTCTGAAATCGAAATCGATTCACGGGCGGGGCGGAGTTTCAGTTAAACGTGGTTTGCCCCCGCTGCGCGAGCTGGCTCCGCGCAAGCAAGTAATCTTGGATCTCTACTACACAAAGCAGAACGACAGTCGCTCTGAACCTCATCATGTACCTGCGATTGGAGCGTCTATCGCATTTCATTTCTGAGCCGTCAATTCGGCCTACCATAGAACCCTGATCTGTCTACCTGAAAGATGCAGTTTGTCTTCTGTAGGAGCCGCAGAGAATACCAAATCTAGGCGATTTACCGTCGTCAAAGGGCATAGGTATTGTCTACGTTGACTAACAGTCACTGTGATTCCGGCGAACGGGCACGTCGAGGTTTTCTGGGAGGTACCCCATGAGTGCGTACGAGCAATTGCTGCACCCAACCGTGCAAGGGGTAACGCGAGAGAGGATGAGCGCGTGGCGGCAAGTAGCGCGCTGGTCGTTTGCGCCAATTCTTCTGGTTCCGAAGCTTTGGTCTTGTTGGCACCGCCGCATGTCGCGGCCTTTCACGCACGACGGCCAGACGTATCGCGTCTGTCTTCGCTGTGGCGTGCAGCGTCACTTCGATCTCGAACAGTGGAAGACGAAAGGCAACTACTATCGCGACAAAGAAGTGAGGCATCCGATTACCTCGGAAGGCGGCGCCATACAACGACGCCGAAACTTGCGACTCATCGCCTGACGCATCAATCGACGTTAACGAAGCTCTACCGATCACGCTCAAGACTGGAGAGGCGCAGAGATCAATCACCCAGCAACCTCATGAAACACGTAAGCAGAACTATCGCGGCGCCCTCGCTACTGCTCCTTCTTGTTAGCGTCGCGCCGGCGCAAACCAGGAAGCCGAAAATCAAGTACTACTCGATCCATACGAACCAGACGTTTCATGTGCGAATGAACGACTCACTCAAATCGGACGAGTCCCACGTTGGCGAGACGTTCAGCACGACGGTTGTCGATCCGATGTACTCCACAAATGGAATCGAACTCGTACCGTCGGGCAGCATCATTCATGGCCGGGTGACTGCGGTGCAAAAAGCGAGAAAGGACGGCAATCCCGGCACACTGTCGGTCAGCTTCTACAGCGTGCGTCTACCAAACAGCCGTTCCGCTGCGATGAGCGGTTCGCTAACGGACCTGGACGCAGGTAATACCAAGAGTGATAACGAGGGAACAGCATCAGCGAAGAAGACGTCGAAACGGAACGTGAAGTTCATCGGCGGCGGCGCAGGCGGCGGCGCTTTGATCGGCGCGATTGCAGGAGGAGGAAAGGGCGCGGCGATCGGCGCCGGCGTGGGCGCCGGGGTTGGGTTCATTACTAAGAAGCTAATGAAGGCAAGGAAGCAGAGGTCAAATCAGGAACAGAGTTTGGCGTGATTCTTAACCGGCCCATCTCACTACCGGCCTATCGTCCGACTCGATGAAATCTCAGGAGAGCCCAGATGAGTTTTTCAGGAATGCTTGTCGCAGACGATGCGAACGATCGACCTACTCAGGAGCCGGACGGCGACGCGCGCGAGTTTTCAGATCGACGCGAGTTCCTTGGCAGTCTCGGCAAGTGGTCCACAGCGGCCATTGCTGCAATTGTGCTGAGCGAGTCGCCTGATCAGGAGGCGACGCCAAACGGTGAGGCATGGAATCAAGGAGGTAGAGGATGGCTCAACAGCCGCGGGGGCGGCGGCAGTTGGGTTAACAGGCGTGTCTGGTAATTTCAGTGCGCTTGTATTGTGGGGGCGAAACTCGGTCTGGTTTTACTGGAGCAAGCCGGTATCGGGTTCCGCCTCTACAAATTACTCATTCAAGCAATGACACCGGGGGAACTGCTCACTTACAACGTGCCGTTGTCGCTCCTCAATGCGTTTGTGGGTCGCCGCGTGATCGTTCGTAGCGGTGATCCGGCGGCCGTGGTCCAAGACGTTTTGCCACAACACCTGACCGGACTTGTGGCACTCCAGCTTCTCGACATCTCCGCGCCGCTCGACGAGCTGGAAGACTGGAATCCGGGCCTGCCGATTGAAATCGTGTTGGCGGATCCGGAACCGGAAACAATGAAGTTGCACCGGTTGTGCAAGCTGCAGCGATCGCACCCCGTGCGCGTTGTGATTCCGGTTGTTCCAGGATTCAGCAAAGCTGCGCGAGTGGCATCGTTTCTTCACCTGCCGGTCAAACTTGAAGGGACGCAACCGGATCTGCTGGTGATTGAGGAGCTCACCGAGACGCTCGATTTCTTCCTGCACAACAAAGCGGTGTTGCAGCCCATCGAATACTTCAGCGGTCTACTCACGACGGTGATTCACAAACAACCGGTCACGTTGTGGGAGATTCAGGAAGAAGATCCGTCGTCGGTCCGTTACATAACTGAAAGCGGTGATGAGACCGTGGCGCGGCGTCCGATCACCGTGCAGGACCATGATCTCGACAGTTTCCATTTTGAATTAACTAAATACGTGTTGG
>DATJKO010000453.1:0-4568 GCA_035491355.1 Pyrinomonadaceae bacterium | reverse complement strand
AGCATCGACGAGAAAACGTTTCGCTTGCCACTCGCACTGGCCGCGCTCGTCGTCTTCTATTCAATCCACGTCGTCGGCATACGCTGGTTTGGCCGCATGCAGGTATTGCTATCGGCATTGAAGTGCCTGGCGTTGTTAGTGCTGATCGTCCCCGGTCTGTTCGTGCTGAAGTCGTCAAACTACACACCGTTCTTAACGCACGGCTGGGGTGGTTTCGGTGCGAGCTTGTTGCCGCTCTTTTTCGCGTACGCCGGTTTCGAGTCGATTGCGCAAACCGCGGGCGAGGTAAAAGACAGTACGCGACGCTTGCCGCGAATCATCTTGAAAGGAATCACGATCACAGCGTTGGTCTACGTGTTCACGTCAATCGTTTCGTTCGGCGTGTTGCCTGGCGGACGGCTCCAGGCCAGCAGCGCGCCGATGGCGGAAGTCGCATCGATCTACCTGCCGGCGGGTGCGGCAGTGTTTGTGACGATCGGCGCCATCGCGGCGATCATGACCGCGCTTAACGGCACGTTACTCGTTCCCTCTCGGCTGGCGATCATGATTGTGCAGGATGCGCTCGCGCCTCGTTGGCTCGGACTCATCAATCCCACTACCGCGACGCCGATTCGCGGACTGACGCTGACGTTGATCTGCTGCGCGGTTTTGTTGATCAGCGGACAGCTTTCACTCGCGCTGAACGTTGCGGTCTTTGCGCTGGTCGTGCTTTATTTCATCCACAGCCTGGTATTTTTGCTGCTCCCGCGTCTGAACCCGACTCTTGCGAGCGAGATTGCGATTAACTTGCCGCGCCGCATGCAGCAGGTGGCCGCCGCCGTCTCGCTGGTCGCGATGGGGGTGATGATCGCGATTCAGTTGGACCAGGACGCGCAGGTGCTGACTACGCAAACGCTGAGTCAGCGGATTAACGACAAGTCGTTGACGAGCGTTGAGCTAATCTTTGTTTGGGGGCTCGTCGGCGTGGGGCTTTATCAACTCGCGCGATCGCGGCGGCGGGAACGATCGGTTGCGGAATTGGACGCACATGGAGATTGAGGGCAAACGGGTGTTGGTGAGTGGCGCCGGCCGCGGGCTCGGCCGCGCGATAGTCGCTGCATTCGCGGCGGCGGGCGCGCGGGAAGTCGTCGCGGGAACGCGAAAACCTGAGGTTCGTGAGCAGTTGAAGATGTTGGCGCCGAACGTGACGCCCGTGCAGCTCGACGTTACCAGCGACGCTGACGTTGAGGCGGTTGCGCAAATCGGACCATTCGACATTCTCATCAATAACGCGGGTTTCGCCGGTTTTGGTAATCCGCTGACGATGAGTTTTGCCGACATCGAGAAAGAAGTGTCGGTGAACTATCTCGGCGTGATGCGTCTGACGCGCGCGATTGCGCCGGGGATGGTGGCGCAGGGCGACGGGATGATCGTGAGTATCGCGACTGCGTTTGCGAAAGTGAACTTGCCGCTGATTGGGACGTACTGCGCAACGAAGTCCGCGTTGTTGTCGTTGGGCCAGGCGCTGCGTGCACACCTTGTGGGAACCGGCGTGCGAGTGATCACCGTGCTGCCGACGACCATCGACACGGACATGAGCAGCGGCGCGGATGTTCCGAAGATGACGAAGGAGTTTGTCGCTGACGAGATACTGAATGCGATCCGCAACGAGGCCCACGACCCGCCGATTGGCGAAGAGGCGAAAAGCATTCTCGAGGAGTTCTCGAAAGATCCGGTTGGCTTGGAACGGATGTTGATGAAGTATAAATGAATTTCGAATTTCGAAATTCGAGATGGCCCAATGAACCGTTACCGTGAAGAGTTTCCCACCCTGGCTTCGGGCACTCATCTGCTCAGTCACAGCCTGGGGCCGGTGCCGCGCGCCGTTCGCGAGTCGATGATCGCTTACTGCGACGCCTGGGAACATCACACCAGCGAAGACGCATGGGCCACGACGTGGTGGCAACTATCGCGTCAAGTCGGCGATCGCATCGCGGTCATTCTCGGCGGCGAAGCCGGTTCGGTCCAGATCCAACCAAACGCTTCTATCGGCCTCGCGACCGCCGCGTCGTGTTTTGACTTTCACTCAGGCCGGCGAAACAAAGTCGTTACCACCACGCTCGACTTCCCGTCGATGGAGTACATTTGGAACGCGCAACGGCAAATCGGCGCGAACGTGGAGGTCGTCCCTTCAGCCGACGGTATCTCAGTTTCACTCGAACACATTCTTGACGCCATCGACGACAAGACGTGTCTCGTAGCTTTATCACATACGAGCTATCGCAGCTCGTCTCTCGTCGATGCGGGTGCGATCGTCGAGCGCGCACACGCGAAAGGCGCACTGGTGCTGTTGGACGTCTATCAATCGGCAGGCGTGTTACCGTTGCACGCCGCCGACTGGAAAGTTGATTTTCTAATCGGCGGCACGATCAAATGGCTTTGCGGTGGTCCTTCGTGTGGTTACTTGTACGTACGGCCCGATCTGCAACACGACCTGACGCCGCGGTTGACTGGCTGGGTGGCCCACGATTCTCCATTCGATTTCGCGCCGGCGCCAATGCGTTATGCCCGGTCAGTGCGACGGTTCGCGCAGGGCACGCCGAGTATTCCGGCGCTTTACTCGGCGATTCCGGGTCTCGACATTCTCGAGTCGGTGGGGTTGGCGCAGATCGCGAGTGAGTCGCAACGACGAACGCAGCGGATGATCGATTTTGCGTTGAATCGAGGATGGAAGGTCAACACTCCGCTCGACGTAAACAAGCGCGGCGGCTCGGTGATGATAGGCGTTAACGATGCTCCGTCGCTTGTCGATCAATTAGCTCAGCGCCGCGTGTTTGTAGATTCGCGTCCGGGAGCGGGATTGCGCATCTCGCCGCATTTTTTCAACACCGATGAAGAAATTGATGAGGCCATGAATATACTCGCCTCCTTAATCGACAAATGACGGATAATCAGCTAGCGCCAGACTTTTCGTTGCCCGATGCCAACGGCGAGCAGTGGCGCCTCTCGGACCATCGCGGGAAAGTTGTCGTGCTGCTTTTCTATCCCGGGGATGAAACGCCCGTTTGCACGAAGCAGATGTGTTCGGTACGCGATCGTTGGGAAGACTATCAGGCGACAGGGGCGGAAGTAGTGGGCATTTCGTCTGACTCAACCGAGTCGCATCAAAAGTTTTCTGAGCATCACGATCTGCCGTTGCGGTTGTTATCTGATACGGATCGGTCAGTGGCGAAACTCTATGGCGCGCGTTCGTTGGTGCCGGGTAGAGTCGCGCGCTCGGTTTTCGTGATCGACGCGAAGGGAGTGTTACGTTACAGCGATGTTCGACGCATCGGCTTAACGCGACCGAAAGATGATGCGACAATTGCAGCGATCAAAGCGGCGCAGTAACATTTTCCACTTGGCATTTTCCGTTTCTCATTTATTATTTCCGCTCGTCGCTGGAACAAAAATAGCTGATGAAAAATGGAAAAAGAAAGATAATAAGTGAGGTAGTTTCCAATGGCTGACACAATCAAATGCGCACATTGCGGCGAGAAGCGACCCGCGCTTGGCTACGCTCCGTTTCCCACCGCGCTCGGACAGAAAATCGGGAGCGAGATCTGCCAGCCATGCTGGAGTGGGTGGCTGCAAAAACAGACACAAATCATCAACCACTACGGCCTCGATCTCACCAATCCTGACGCCCAGACGTTCCTCTTCGACAACATCAAAGGGTTCCTCTTCGGCGAAATCCCGCAAACTGCTGAAATTGATACGACTAAGGAAGGCTCGGTTAAGTGGTGACCCGGATTTTCTAGATTCTTTAACCTGTGGCTCGTCCTTTGCTCTTCTGAATTAAGACCCCCGGTAAATGTATGTTTTCCGAACTTCGTCTTCGTCTGTCTTAGCGCAAGGAGGTTTCGAGGAATGAGTAAGAGAATCACTGGACTTATCGTCACCGCCGTGATGGCCGCGGCGTTGTCGGCATGCGACGGTGCTGCGAATCACAACGCAAACACAAATGCCAACCTGAACGCCAACCACGCCGCATCGCCGACTCCGACCGCGGTCGCAAACGCCAACACCAATACGAGAACGGCGCCGACCCGGGCGGAATATGAACGCGAAAAAGAACGGAACGACCGTGAGGCCCGAGAACAAGCGCGCGGGTCGGGTCGCTCCATCGGCACGGGTCTGAATGATGCCTGGCTGTGGACGAAAGCCCGCTTTGATCTGGCAGCAGCGGACGATCTGCGCGATTCGACGATCAACGTCGACGTCGATAACGCCGTCGTAACGCTGACGGGCACGGTCGCGAATGCGGCGCAAAAGACGCGCGCGCAACAGGTCGTGAAATCGGTTGAAGGCGTGAAGTCTGTTAAAGACCAGTTGAAGGTCGCATCCAGCAACGCCAACGCAAACGCGAACGCCAACACGCGCAAGGCGAACGCGAATAAGTAAGAGGTTTGAGGGGCTTGGGTCTTTGTACTTTGGACTAGTGCTTTGTACTTTGGACTTTGTACTTAGTACTTGGTGCTTGGTACTTAGTGCTTTGTAAGGCCCAAGTCCAAAACCAAGTACAAAGTTCAAAGTTCAAAGTTCAAAGT
>DATJKO010000452.1:0-3048 GCA_035491355.1 Pyrinomonadaceae bacterium | reverse complement strand
AACGAGCGATCGTCCTTGCCACCGATGTCGAAGACGATGCCGACACGAATCTTCGAAGGATCCGTCGACGCCGCTGTGTCGCTGCAGCCAGTGAGCGACGCGGCGATCAAACCCATCACAACAACGAAAACCAGGAGTTTGTACTTCATTCGTTAATGACTTCCTTCACGAGCTTGAGTGGTTCCGCGGGCGGCTCGTCGCCAATGTGATACGCGGCCTGAATTCTTCTCGCGGCCTCTTTACCACTCGCGGAATCAGCGCAATAGACAACGCCGATCGCATCGCCTGATTTCACTTGGTCGCCAATCTTCAAATCGGAGGTAAAACCAACCGTGGGATCGATCGTGTCTTCGATGCGCACACGTCCGCCGCCGATTGCTGCGATTGCATGCCCGATCTCGGTGGTATCCACTCTTGTAATGAAGCCAGAGCGCGGGGATTCTACCTTAATGGTTTCGCTTACCAAAGGCAGAAAAGTCGCCGGGTCATCGCACACACGCGGATCGCCGCCCTGCGCTTCGATGTTCTGACGGAGACATTCCAGCGCTTGGCCCGAATCGAGCACGCCCCGCAATCGTTCGTGGGCTGCTTCGGTAGTTTGATCGACATTCGCGAGCCACAACATGTGCGCGGAAAGCTCCAATGACAGGTCGAGCACCGGCTGTGCGGCTGCTGATGCTTCGCCGCGCAGGATGTCGATGCACTCCTGGACTTCCAGCGAGTTACCGACCGCACGTCCGAGCGGCTGATTCATGTCGGTCAACAAAGCGCGGGTCTTAATCCCGCACGAGTTGCCGGTACTGACGAGCGCGTGGGCCAAGTCAGTCGCCCGCGACTCTTCGCGCATGAACGCACCATTCCCGACCTTGACGTCGATGATCATCGCGTCGAGACCGGCCGCGCCCTTCTTCGAGATGATCGAAGCGACAATCAGCGGAATCGCTTCAACGGTCGACGTCGCATCGCGCAACGCGTACATCTTCTTGTCGGCCGGCGCGATCTCGGCTGTTTGACCCGCCATCGCGTAACCAACCTGGTCCAACACCTGCTTGAATTCACTCGCCGTCAGATTCACGCGATATCCGGGGATCGCCTCGAGTTTGTCGAGCGTCCCACCGGTATGGCCCAGGCCGCGACCGGAGATCATTGGCACGCACACGCCACAGGCGGCAACCAGAGGCGCGATGATGATCGACGTCTTATCACCGACGCCACCTGTCGAGTGCTTGTCTGCTTTTGGTTTTGGGATATCGGAGAAGTCGAGGATGTTGCCGGATTTCAGCATCGCCTCGGTCAATGCCTGCTGTTCCGACTGGTCCATCCCGTTGAGATAGATGGCCATCAGCAACGCGCTGATCTGGTAATCAGCAACGCGTCCGCTGGTTACTCCAGCTACGAAGAATTCGATCTCCTCGCGGGATAGACTCTCACCGTCGCGCTTTTTTCGTATGACGTCCTGTGGTCTCAAGCTGCTTTCCCTAGTTACTCTCCATCAGAACAGCGGCCTGAGCCGTTACCGCGAGCCCCTGACCGACCGCATCGAGTCCTTCACCCGTCTTTGCTTTCACGCTGACGCATCCGGCATCGACACCGAGCGCTACTGCGATGTTCAGACGCATCGAATCGACGTAACTCCGAATCTTCGGCGCTTCGAGAATGATTGTCGAGTCGACATTCACAACGTGCAGACTGCGCTCCCGCGCCAGCCACATCACGCGCGAGAGCAATTCCATACTGTCGGCCCCACTCCATTGCGGATCCTTTTCCGGAAAGTGAACACCGATGTCGCCTTCACACAACGCGCCGAGAATGGCGTCGGCGATCGCATGGGCCAACGCGTCGGCATCGGAGTGACCGTCGGCGCCGCGATCCGAAGCGATGTGTACGCCACCGAGAATAAGCGCACGTCCTTCGACCAGGCGATGCGTGTCAGTGCCGATACCGATCCGAATCATTTTGCTAGTAGTCAGTGGTCCGTCAGTAGTCAGTTGTCAGTGGTCAGTTGTCAGTTGTCAGTATGGTCACCATTACAACTGACCACGGACCACGGACAACTGACCACTGACTAACCCCTAAAAAAAGCCTCCGCGATTAGCAGATCTTCCGGAGTCGTGATCTTGATGTTCCTGCTGCTGCCTTCGATGATCGTGACCGGCGCGCCGATCTTCTCAACGAGCGCGCTTTCGTCAGTCAGCGTTGGATCGTTTACGTCAGCCTGATCGTAGGCTTTGCGCAGCAGCTCGTAACGAAAGCACTGCGGCGTCAGGGCCCGTCGCAACTCGCGACGTTCAAGTGTTTGGACTACGGAGTCGCCGCTGATCTGCTTGATCGTATCCGTTACCCGCCCGACCAGGATCGCAGCGCCATCAGACTCCGCAGCATCCACAACGTTCTCAATCTCGTCCACCGTTACAAACGGACGAACACCATCATGAACCGCAACAACGTTCGCTGACGCGGCACGCACAGCTATCAAGCCACGCTTCACCGAGTCGGCCCGCGTCGTTCCACCAGGCACGACGCGCGCCAACTTCCGCAACCCGTGCCGTCCCGCCATTTCAAGAAAAGCTGCCGTCTGTTCCGCGGGCAGGACCACGATCACCTCGTGAATACTGTCGCACTCCTCAAACGGCTTCAGCGTGTGAAAGATGATCGGAATTCCTGCAAGCTGCAGAAATTGCTTCGGCCGATCGCTCGCCATCCGGCTGCCCATTCCGGCGGCGGCAATAATCGCGGTGTTCATTAAGAGGAAACTTAGGAAGCCCTGTACCGGCGTCAGATCTCGGTGATCGGCTCGCTGTCGTTGATACGCACCGGACCCGGAGCACTGCGCGAGTCGCGCGGTTGCCGGCGCGAACCACCATTCGTGCGGTGAATGTCGCTGTGCCCGCTGTTTTCAGCTTCTTCCCAGAGACGGCCAAAGATCATCTTGCCGGCTGTAGTTTGCAATACGCTGGTGACTGCGATATCGGCGTTCTTGCCGATCAGCCGGCGCGCATTATCAACGACCACCATCGTACCGTCGTCGAGATACGCCACGCCCTGGTT
>DATJKO010000451.1:0-3265 GCA_035491355.1 Pyrinomonadaceae bacterium | reverse complement strand
GCGAGGGCGGAACCCATGGCGACGAAGCATTAGGAACCGGCGGCTAGTCGGGGCGGTGGCTTTGCACAAAAAGTCTTATGCGGAGAAGATTCTCGCGCAAAGGCGCAAAGACGCAAAGCGCTGCCGCGTTTCTTAGAGGTTTTCTTTGCGCCTTTGCGCCTTTGCGGGAGAAAAATCCCTTCTCGCACAGAGCCCTGAATCAATTTGAATACTTTTTGTGCAAGCCGACTTCACGCGTTCCTCGCCGGGGTGGTACGACGACTCCAGGTTCGCGCGGATTTCGTCGAGCATGAGCAACGACGGTTTGAATTCCCCACGCGCGTACATCGGCGCCTGGTCCATGAAGTGCCGGCTCTTCGGATCGCCACTGGCGCCGAACGTATGAATCGAGAGTGCACGGACCTTGGGTCCAAACTCAACAACACTGATGTACGTTCCACCGGCAACGCCGTAGCGACGCTTTTGTCCGCGCACCGGCACGGCGTAGAGCGTGAACACAGCGCCATCTCTACCATTCACACCGCTCACACCGATGCTCGGCAGCGAGTCTTGAAAATCTTCGTTCTTCGCTTCATCGCGACGCTGGAGTCGCATGATTTCGCCCCACGCGACTTTCCACGTTCCGTATTCACGTTGAAGTCCATCGAGAACTCCGGTAAGCGCCGCCAGCTGTTTCTCGGGTGGTGACTGTTGCCCGGGCGTTTGATCCTCATCTCGCAGCACGCGATCGTGCCAGAAACTAAAGACGGTCATCGCTGCTGAGTCGTTCGCGCTGCGCTGGTTCCAGCGAGCGAGCTCATCGTGAACTTCACGTAGCCGCGCGTCGTCAATCGAACCTGCGTGCGCACGGTTAGCGAGCTGTTGTTTGATCGCCGTGAGCAGCCCCGGCAAACGTTTCCCGGCGTTCAGCACGCGCGTATCAAAGGCGAGCCGCGTCCACTCCTCGAACGTAAACTTCGGCTTACTCGCAAGCAGTTCTCTCGAAATCGCGCCACGCGGGTTGTCGCCTTCCTGGACCATGTATTTCGGAAACTGCTTCTGATCCAGGTTGAATTCACTCGTCAGCAGAAACGGCGTCGTATTGCAGTTTTGCATCCAACCAGTTTTCGGGTTGGTGAGTTGCGGCAGCTCGTCGATGGTGTGATAACCCTGCCACTCTGTCGCTGGATCGCTCCCGTCCACCGGCTTGGTCCAGTCGAACCGTGGATCGCGCTTTGGTACCGCGCCGTTATACAGGTACCACGTGTTGCCCTGGCGGTCGGCATACATCACGTTACCGAAAAGCATGTTGAGCGGTTTCATCGCGCGTTTCATCTCCGCGAGAGATTTGGACTTCGTCATGTCGTACCACTCACGCAGCCACCCATCCGCTTCAAACTTCGCCATCCGGACGGCGAGCATCTTTCCGTCACGCGCCGCGAGGATTGGACCATGATGCGTCTTCCGCATCGTTAGCTTGCGCGTTTCCATGCCGGCCGGAGTCTTCACGCTAATCTCTTCGACGTGTTCCATAGCGAGGCGATGTTCCTTCCCGTATTTGTAGGCGAGCGGGCGGGAAGGATCGTCGAACGTTTCGAGATAAACATCCGTCAAGTCGGCTGCATTGTCAGTGCTTACCCAACCGCCATTCTCGTTGTGGCCCACGTAAGGCAACGGAAACCCGAAACGTGTGTACCCCGTGAAGTTCCAACCCTCGTCGCTGTGAACGTGACCTTCATACACCTGGCCCGAACCAAAGAACGGTAAGTGCGGATTGATGAAGAGCATCGCGTAACCGCTCGCACTCTTTGATGGGCCAACGACCCAGCCATTCGATCCGGTGTGTTCTTTCAGATCGTTTTCCAGCGCGGCCGTCTGCAAGCCAAGGCCCCGCAGACTCGGATCGCGGGAAAAGCCGTTCTGGTAATAGTTGTAACGAATGAAGGCGAGCGTGTACCACGGTTCGATCCTCGTCAGTAGTCGGGGACGCGTTTCCGGATGACGCGCGAGATAGAAATTGAAACCGGCGGCAAAAGCGTCGCACAAGGATCGCATGTGGGGATCGAGGCGGGCGTATTCCTCGCGCGCTAAACGCGGGATCTCGAGTGCACGATTGAGCGCGTCCTCGTCAACGGTCTTCAGGCCATACAATTCGGAAGCTCGACCTAACGCGAAGATAAAGTTCTCCTCAACGCGCCAGAAGTTGTCTTCCGCCTGCGCGTAAGCGAAGCCGAAGACGGTGCTCGCGTCGTTGCGGCCAAACACGTGCGGCACACCGTACGTGTCACGATAAATTGTGACCTGAGTCGCTAGTGAACTGTCCGTTGTTTTCTGGGCGTGTGCAACGTTTGGCGTGTTGCAAAGAAGTACGGTTACGAGTACGACCAGGAGCACCAAGGTTCGAATCGCGTGGCTTGGCTGGCGCATAGTTTGAAACTCCGATGTTGATTGTTGGGCGATGTGATTCTGCCACACGGCGTCGACTGCGTGAAGGTGTAAAACTCTTGCCCGCGCACGCGAAACGCCTTATGCTCTGCGCCGATTTGCTACCAAAGCCTCATTAACCCAGACGTAATAGAAACGGAGGTAAATAGATGAAACGGTTCTTAGTTCTCACCGGAGTCAGTACGTTGTTTCTAATTTGTTCAGCGCAGTACTTGCGCGCGCAGCGGCCGTGGTATCAGGGCAACGTTGTCGAGATCATCAAGCAACTTGAATCCGATACTGATCGATTCAAGTCGTCACTCGACAAAGCTCTCGATCGCAGCGCTATCAACGGCAGTCGCGCTGAAGACGAGATCAACGGCTACGTTAAGCAATTCGAAGAAGCTACGGATCGACTGCGCGACCGCGCTGAGGACCGCCAGCATGCTCCCAACGCCGTCCGAGAAGTGCTGAATCGCGGACGTGGGATCAACCGCTTCATGACTACGCATCAGCTGCCGGGTGCAGAGGGAGACTGGGCCAGAGTCAGAAACGATCTGAATCGACTCGCTAACGCCTATTACATCCGTTGGCGTTGGTAGTCGGCGCAACAATGGTTTAGCTGACGGCGCGCTTCATCGCTTTCATGGAGTCTTGCGCGAATCTCTTCTGTAAGCGTCGAGCGTACGGGTAACCAAGTCTCGCCATTGGCCCAGGTTGTGAGGCCGCAAGGATGTCGTACCAAACGGTCTCGTCCTTGCGGTTCCATTCAACAGTGAATCTCTCTTCACCTCTTTCAGCGTGCTGAGCAAGCGTGCCGTATGCAAAGCCGAAGCGCTCGGGTTCGTCGATCACATAGACG
>DATJKO010000450.1:0-3439 GCA_035491355.1 Pyrinomonadaceae bacterium | reverse complement strand
TTGGCCGCGTTGCCTGTAGCGGCGCAACCAAACGTCGAGTACTTGCGCGGACGGGAGACCGAAGCAGCAGGCGACATCGCGAAGGCCACTGCAAATTACCAGACTGTCGTCACGAATAACTCCATCTTGAAGGAGTATGCGCTCTGGCATCTCGCGCGGATTGCACGTTCGACTGGCGATCTTCCACTCGAGCGCGAGCGACTGCGGCAACTCCTGACGACCGCGCCCACCAGTCGTTTCGCCGAAGCTGCGGCAATGCGACTCAGCCGGAGCTTTTTCCAGAGTGGAGACTTTCAAGCGGCCGCCGACAGCGCGCGTCAACTAAGTTTATCGAAGAACACAAACGTCTCGCGTGAGGCGTTGCTGTTGACTGGTGACTCGCTCGCTCGTGCCGGAAAAAACACGGAAGCACGCGAGGTGTTCACGAGGCTCGTGATGCAAATGCCCGACGCGTCGCGTCCGGACGACTTCGCCCTCGCCGCGGTGCGCAAACTGGATTCATTCGAAGCCAACGCCACGCTCAGCGAAGCCGAACATCTGCTGCGCGCTTCTGTCTACCAGTTCAATCGCGACTTTGCCGGCGCGCGCGTTCATTACCAGACTCTCCTCGACAAGTATCCGCAGAGTCCGTCCGTACCCAACGCCATCTATCAACTCGGCCGCGGATTCTATCTTGAAACAAAATATGACGACGCGCTGAAAGCGTTTCAGAAAGTCTCGGACACGTATCCCGACTCCGACAGCGCTCGCGATGCGCTGAGTTTCATTGGTTCGACTTACCTCCGGATGAAGCGCTACGACGACGCCGTGGCCGCGTACAAGGGCTTTATCGCGCGGTTTCCCGATGCGCCAAACCCGGAGCGCCCGTACCTGAACCTGATCGATGTACTCCACGAAGCTGGACGTTACAACGAAGCGCTCGATTGGGTGCAACAGACTCGCGCGCGCTTCAAGAACGACATCGGCGGCACACTCGCTCTCTTCGCGCAACTGCGGATTCATATGGCGCAGGCGAACTGGCCCGCCGTGGTGCGCGATGCAGAAGAGTTGTCGAAGGTTTCCGATCTCGGCGGGACGCGCGTGCCCGGCGGCACCAACCCGGCGGAGATCAACTTCCTTCGCGCCTACGCGCTGGAGCAGATGGGCCGCACTGAAGAAACCGTCACGGCATATCTGTCGATTCCGGACGGACGCAACGAATACTACGGCATGCGCGCGACGCAACGTCTGCTCGCCCTCGCCACCCAGGACAAATCGCGTTCGATTGTTCAGAACAAGTTGAATTCACTCCTGAATGAAATGACGTCTGAACAGAACGAACCGGCGCGAGTAGCAGCGCAAGCAGCGTTGCGTCTGACGAACGATCCAAAAACGCGCGAGACGATATTGAAGCGGTTGGAAGTCGTGTACCAGGCGCTAACTACCTACCGGCTGCCGAAGCTCATAATGCTGCCGGCGGATAAGAAGGATCCTGACTCGATTAGTTACGCGCTTTTTGAACTGCAAATCCTGGATGAAGCCGTACCCGAATACCTGTCGAAACTCGGAACCAATCCCGTCATAGACGAGGCCTACACAGCCGCCTCACTTGCATTGATGGCTGACATGGCGAATCGCGCGATCCGTTTTGCCGAGCCGATCTGGAAGAACATGCCCGCGGATTACGTGCTCGAAGTCGCGCCGCGCCGGCTCGTCGAAATGATGTACCCCACTCCCTTTCGCGACTCGCTTTTTAATCATGCGAGTTCGAGAAACGTCGATCCGAAATTCGTGTTGGCAATCGCGCGACAGGAGTCCCGCTTCCAGCCTGATGCGAAATCTTTGGCGGCCGCGCGGGGCATGATGCAATTCATCCCCGCGACCTCCAACCAGATCGCCGGCGAACTGAAGTTGCCGAACTTCGATCAGGACGATCTCTATAACGCCGACACTGCGATTCTCTTCGGTTCGCAATACCTCTCGAACTTGTTCAAACTGTTTCCCAACCAGCCGCAGGCAGTTGCCGGTGCCTATAACGGCGGCGAAGACAATCTCGCCCGCTGGATCGCGCGTTCACGTTCCACGGAACCAGATCGTTACGTCCCCGAGATCGGCTTCTCGCAAACGAAGGACTACGTTTACAAAGTCCTGGCAAATTACTCGAACTACCAGCGACTTTATACCGACCGACTCATTTACTTTTCACAAAGATGAAAAACATTCTGCTAGTGGTGCTGATCGCCGTCATGGGCGGTTTCGTGGCGTGCAGTCGTAGCAATGAGAAGCGCTACGATCTGAAAGGCAAAGTCGTAAGCGTCGAGCCGGAGAAACGACGCGTAACGATCTCGCATGAAGACGTCCAGGGATACATGCCCGGCATGACGATGCCCTTCACCGTCCGCAACGATTCAGACCTGCAAATGCTCGTGCCGAATGCGGAAGTTACCGCGACACTCGTCGTCGACGGGAAGCACCAGTGGCTGGAGAACCTGTTTGTCGTCACGAAGCAAGAGGCGGGTCCGGCGCCTGTACCGCCGTCGGGTGTGATCCCAGCGAAGGAAGGCGACCAGGTCCCGAACTACACTCTTCTCAATCAGGATGCGAAACAGATCCGGATGAACAACTATCGCGGCAAAGCGCTGCTGCTGACGTTCATCTACACGCGTTGTCCCGATCCCGAGTACTGCACGTTGATGAGCGACAACTTCGCACAGGTCGAGCGCCAGTTGGGCCAGGATCCGGAGCTGTACGCAAAGACCCACCTGCTCAGCATCACTATCGATCCGTCGTACGACCAGCCGAAGGTGCTGCGCAGCTACGGCGCCGCACATACCGAGCGTTACGAGAGTGAGACTTTCGCTCACTGGGAGTTTGCGACAGGTGACGAGGTGAAGGAGATCGCGCAGTATTTTGGTCTGACGTACTTCCCGGAGAACGATCAGATCAGGCACACACTGAGAACGGTGATCATCAACCCGGATGGAAAGGTCGGAAAGGTCTACAACGGGAATGAGTGGAAGCCGGAAGAGGTCGTTCAGGAACTAAAAAAATCCGTGGCCCGTTAGATTGTTAGGCCAGGCCCTTGATCTTCTTAACTTCCTCAGTCAGCACCGGTACTGCTTCAAACAGGTCGCCGACGATGCCGTAGTCGGCGATGTCGAAGATCGGCGCTTCGGGATCTTTGTTGATGGCGACGATCGTTCCCGAATTTTTCATACCGACAAGGTGCTGAATCGCGCCGGAAATACCCAACGCGACGTAAAGCTTCGGCGCGACGGTTTGACCTGACGAGCCGATTTGACGATCGATCGGAAGCCACTCGGCGTCACAAATCGGACGCGACGCAGCAAGGTCGCCGCCCAACACTTCCGCCAACTTCTCCGCCAGCACCAGATTGTCTTTGCTCTTGATACCGCGTCCGACGGCGACGATCACATCTGCCTTCGTCAAATCAACAGCC
>DATJKO010000449.1:0-3366 GCA_035491355.1 Pyrinomonadaceae bacterium | reverse complement strand
ATACATCACCGGCGCTGACAGGCACCTTCGCGCGCGGCGATGTCGAAACCGTGAAGCGCCATCTGGAAGTACTGAAAAGTAACAAGGCGGCCCTCGAGTTTTACCGGCTGCTCGGCAGGCGATCACTGGAATTGGCAGCGGCCCGACTCGATCCTGCGGTAGTGAAACGAATCAGGAGATTGATAGGATAAAACGGATGCAACCCACACCGACCGCGAGCTACAGTTTGACTCTACGCGTTCGCCTTTCATCACGAGCAGGCTCGCTAGGTGAGTTGACTATGGCAATCGGCCGCGCGGGCGGCGACATCGGCGCGATCGACATCGTCACTGTCGGTAACAACTACATCATTCGAGACATCACCGTCAGTTCCGCCTCGAGTGCGCACGGCGAACAGATCGTTCAGGCTGTCAAAGACATCGACGGCGTCGAACTCGTTCAGGTTTCGGATCCGACGTTTCTGATGCACCTGGGCGGCAAGATCGAAGTCGTTTCGAAGACGCCGTTGAAAACCCGTGCCGATCTTTCCATGGCCTACACTCCCGGCGTCGCGCGCATTTGCGATGCTATCTACAGAGACCCGGAAAAGGCCTACACACTGACGATCAAGAAAAACACGGTCGCCGTTGTCACTGACGGCACTGCCGTTCTCGGGCTTGGCGATATTGGACCAGCCGCAGCGATGCCGGTGATGGAAGGAAAGGCGATGCTGTTCAAGGAGTTTGGCGGCATCGACGCTTTCCCGATCTGTTTGGACACGAAAGATCCGGACGAGATCGTACGCACAGTGAAAGCGATTGCCACGACGTTCGGAGGTATCAATCTCGAAGACATCTCCGCGCCGCGTTGTTTTCAGATCGAGGAACGACTCAAGGAAGAACTCGACATCCCGGTCTTTCATGACGACCAACACGGCACGGCAGTAGTGGTGCTCGCTGCGTTGATCAATGCGCTGAAGATTGTCGGGAAGGAAATAGATAAGGTTAAGGTGGTCGTTAACGGTGTCGGCGCCGCAGGTGTCGCTTGTTCCAAGATCATCATGGCGGCCGGTGTCGCTAACATCATCGGTTGCGATCAAACGGGCGCGATCTATCGCGGTCGCACCCAGAACATGAACTGGGTGAAAGACTGGTACGCGCAAAACACGAACCCGAATCTCGAGAAAGGTTCGGTGCACGACGTGATCAAAGGCGCCGATGTGTTTCTCGGACTCTCGGTGCCGGGTGTGATCGACGAGAACGACGTAAAGAACATGGCTGAGAAGCCGATCGTGTTTGCGATGGCGAATCCGACGCCGGAGATCATGCCGGAGGATGCGGCGCCTTACGTTGCGGTGATGGCTACTGGTCGTTCCGATTATTCAAATCAGATCAACAACGTACTTTGTTTCCCGGGCATCTTCCGCGGGGCGCTCGCCTGTCGCGCACGGCGCATCAATGAAGAGATGAAACTCGCGGCCGCGAACGCTATCGCCGGCATCATCACTGAGGCAGAGTTACACCCCGAGTACATCGTGCCGTCTGTGTTTGATAAACGAGTGGCGGAGGCAGTGGCGCGCGAAGTTGAAGCAGCAGCCTATCAAACTGGCGTCGCCCGTCGTGAAAGTGGTCTCGAAATGGATACCTAACACTCGTAATCGATGGCCCAATTGATGACGCCCAAAGAGATCACCGTCAAGTCTGCAGTCATTCGGCACAACCCACAGTTCTCACGACTCGTCACCATCCCGCTCGATCAAATCGAACCATGGGAACTCAGCGAGACCACGACAGTCGAAGGAACAATCAACGGCACTGATCTTGGTCGCCGCAGTTTGAAACGTTGGGACGAACGAAATTGTTGGTGGATCGATCTGCCGGAACCGCTGTGCAAAAAAGCAAAGCTTGAAACCGGCGATGAAGTGACGTTGACGATTCGCCTCGCTTCGGAGGATTTGCCGGAAGAGTTACGAGAGTTGCTCGCGACCAACCGCCTTGCGAAGACGAACTGGGAAAAGCTGACCAGGCCACAGCAGCGCATGCTTCGCGAGGACGTTTTCGCCGCGAAGTCCTCCACCGCGCGCCGTCGCCGCGCCGAGAAGATCCTGATTTAACTGATTATTGTTTTGCTTTCTTCGGCGCTGCCGACTTGTCGGCTGCCCAGGCAAAGCATCAAGAAAACAAACAAAGTGCACGGGTCATCCGGTTTCTTCCCGTAGTTTTTTGGCGATGAGTGGCACGATGCGGCGCGGCACGTCGATCGCCGCTTTGATGTGACGCGCGTGGGTAAAATGTCCGGCGACGTAGACTCCACGCACGTTCGTTTCAAAAGTTTCAGGATCGTAGACCGGGACTTCCGTGAGCTTACCCGGCGCCATCTTTACTCCCAATACTCTCAGCAACGTTAGATCGGCGTCGCTGCCCGTGAGCACGAAAACAACATCGTTCGGCAACGTTATCGACTCGCCTTCTTCCGTTGTCAGCACAACTTCAGACTTGCGAATCTCGTCGATCTGCTTAAAGAGGACGACCTTGAGCCGGCCCGCGTCGATCTGCGCTTCGAGTGGAGTGCGGACCCAGTGTTTCATCGCGCCGGCTTTTGGATCGCGGTTCTCCCAGTCTTCTCGCCAGATCGCCATGGTGGTCCGTGCGCCTTCTTCGGCGAGAAACAACGCGGCCTCGGCAGCACTGTTTCCGCCACCAACCACCAGCGCGTTACGGCGCACGTAATGGTACGGATCGACAAAGCGATGATGCACTTTCGGCAGGTCCTCGCCCGGCACGTTCAAACGGCGCGGATTGTCCATCGCACCAATCGCAAACAACACGCTCCGCGAGCGATACTCGTTGCAATCCGTTTGCGTGACGAAACCGTTCGCGACGTCACCGGTGACGGAAACTACTCGTTCACCCGTGTTGATTTGCAGATCGTGATCGAGCACGAAGTGAACGTAATGCGAGAGCAACTCTTCGCGTGACGGTTTGTCGCGTACCGGCTTGAGCGAGCCTTCATACATCTCGACTTCGTTCGGCGTTGAGAACATCGTTCGCCCGACCGGGTAATGTCGAATCGTGTTCGCAATCGTGCCCTTTTCGATGACGAGATAACTGAGACCGTTGAGGGAAGCAGCTTCGGCGGCGGAGATGCCCGCTGGTCCTGCTCCGATGATGATCAAGTCAAACATTTTGTTCTGTGCTTAGAAAACCAATTCACCGCGCGCAACCAGCACCGACGGCCCACCGACCTTCACTTCTGCAACCGAATGAGCCGCACCTTTCACATTCAGGTTGATCCGACTGGGACGGTGAATGAAGTCGCCCTGTTCGATCACGAACCTATACCGCCCATCTTCGGGTTCCAACGAGAGCGCGCCGTGATGAACGAGAT
>DATJKO010000448.1:0-3000 GCA_035491355.1 Pyrinomonadaceae bacterium | reverse complement strand
CGGTCAGGAGGGTTCCAAGATCGCCGGTCAGGAAGGTTCCAAGATCGCCGGTCAGGAGGGTTCCAAGATCGCCGGTCAGGAGGGTTCCAAGATCGCCGGTCAGGAAGGTTCCAAGATCGCCGGTCAGGAGGGTTCCAAGATCGCCGGTCAGGAGGGTTCGAAGTTAGGCGGCGGCGGTTCAAGCGCATTCTTCAACAGCCTGCGTCTCTTCAAGAACGTCGAAAGCCGCTGGGACATCTCCGGCTTCACGAAAAAACCAGATGAAGGCAAGTAACGATTAACTGCATTTCCGCAGTTCGAGACGCAAGGAGGCTTTGCACAAGAAGCCCCGAAGCTTATTTTCTCGGCGTGCTCTGCGTATCTCAGCGTCTCCGCGTTGAAAAAGCCTTTAACCTGCATAACTCTCGCTAACCGCGAATTTGCCTCCGAGTCTCAGCCGCTCGTATGATTAGCCGGTTCATGTCGTCACCCGCTCAATCAATGAAGAGCTTTGCTCAGCGCTTTCTGGACCTTGCCGAGTCGCGAAGTCCGTTCTGTTTGGGGATTGATCCGACTCCTCAATTACTCGCAGCGTGGAACCTGCCGCATAGCGCGGAAGGTCTGGCGCAGATGTGCGAGACCGTTGCCACTGCTGCCGAAGAACGACTCGCGATCGTCAAACCGCAGCTCGCCTTCTTCGAACGCTTTGGTTCGCACGGCATCCAGGTACTCGAACGACTCATCGAGGCGTTTCACGAGCGTGGGACATTGGTGCTCGTCGATGGAAAGCGAGGGGACATCGGCAGCACCTTCGAGGCTTACGCGCAGGCTTACCTTGGACCAGCAAGTGCGTTTCGCGCCGATGCCATGACGGCACACGCGTATCTCGGTTTCGGATCGCTTCAGCCGGTGTTTACTCACGCCGTGAATGTAGGCGCGGGAGTTTTCGTGGTTGTTCGTTCTTCTAACAAAGAAGGAGTTGCGCTACAAACGGCTGTGTTGAGCAACGACGGCCGCACGGTCGCCGATTCTCTCGCTGACATGATCACGGAATTCAACGAGCAGCACAGCGAAGGTGAGGTTGGCCCAATCGGAGCGGTGATGGGGGCGACGATCGAGAATCTACTTCCCACCTTAGACCGCCTGCCAAGATCGCTGATCCTCGCGCCTGGTATCGGACACCAGGGCGCAACTTTCGAAGACTTGCGAAACCGGTTCGAACGACACGCGGCACGCGCCATTCCCTCGTCTTCCCGGGCGGTACTCGATCGTGGCCCGAGCGTCGAACAGCTACGCGACGAGATCACCAAGCAGTGTGAGGCCTCGCGCTAGCCGCGAGAAGTCGAACGAAGCATCACTGCAAATCCAGCAACCAAATATCACTCTCCGACGAATACACCGTGAAGTAAACGAGCGTCCCGTCCGCTGAGACGTCGATACTGCGAAGCTCGCCGTCAGACGACGAAAAAATCTCCTTCGCTTTCTTCGTCCGGATATCCCCGAGATACGCTTTGTTGTCCTCAAAGAACACGAACCGTGTGCTGTCCGGAAGCCACATCGGATTTCCGTCCGACTGGATCACCTTTTCATAACTGTCTGTCTCGAGCGAGTAGTAGGTGATGTTCACCGGTGGGCCACTGAGTGTGCCAATGAGTTTCGTGCGATCCGGTGACCAGTCCCACGCCGCAAACCGCGCATCATGTTCGGGCGCGCGCAGCAATCGCGGCGTCTGTTTGCTCCACTCCACGTTGACGTTAATGATCGTATTTACAAGGTTGGATCGAAACAGAACCTGAGAACCGTCAGGCGACCAGAGTGGAAAACTCGTGTCGCCGGGACTGTCGAAAGAGAGTTGACGAAGATTGCTGGCATCCACGTCGAGCGTCCATATCTCATAGCGCCCAGTCCGGTCGGACGTAAACACTATCTGCTTCCCATCGGGCGACCAGCGGGGATAGCGATCGAAAAACTTATCGTTCGTCAGGTCGCGCCAATTGCTCCCATCAGCATTCACAACTGCGATATCGTCCTGCGTCCGTCGCGGCACACGCATCACGAAGCGCGTTCCATCAGGCGACAACTCGGGCCGCGAGATCTGCCGATCACCGCGCGTGATCCAAAAAGCATCACCAACTTTTCGCTCTGCTTTCGGATCGAATTTGATCGCTTGAATGTTCGAACGCTGATCGGTCTGGACGTAAATGAGTCGCCGGCCGTCGCGCGAAAAGTTCAGATGGCGATTGAAAGTTGACGGCGTGGCGACTGCTTCCGGTTCGCCCTGAACTTTCCCCGTCTTTTCATCGATGGCGACGCGCCAAAAACTCATGCTGCCGCCGCGATCGCTGGCGAAATAGATAAACTTCCCGTCAGGCGACCACACCGGATTCCAGTTTGTCGACGCGTCGGTCGTGATTATTTCAATCTCCCCGCCGTCATGCGCAATGGTCGCGATGTCACTTCGTCCCACTGACGGCGGCATGAACCAGAACGCGATCCGATAACCGTTCGGCGACCATGACGGCTGCATCGCATCGTTCTCGCAAAGCTGACGCTTGGCGCCAGTTTCTACGTCGACCACCCACAACGCACTGGGCCGAGTGTTACGCGTGGATGGAATGGCGGGACCATAGGTGCTGCACACGATCTCTTTGCCGTCGGGCGACCACGCAGGGTGATGACAATTGTCGATTATGAGTCGCACATTCTCGCCGGTGCGTTCCATCACGTAGATGCCTGCCGGTTCGCGAGTTGAACGAAACGCGATGCGTTCGCCATCCGGTGAATACGCCGGCTCGGTCTCGTTTGAGGGTGTGTTCGGCGTGAGTGGATTTACATTCTTTCCGCCAACGCGCTGCATGAACAGATCGAAGTTGCCACTCTCGTTGCTGGCGTAGACGAAGTTCTGACCATCCGGCGCCAGCACGGGGTACGCCTCCTCGCCTGGTTGCGTCGTGAGTTGCAGACGCGTTGCACCGGTCCAGTTTGGTCCAACTGTCTTCGACTTCAGAAACTGCGCGACCA
>DATJKO010000447.1:0-4267 GCA_035491355.1 Pyrinomonadaceae bacterium | reverse complement strand
GTTTACCTGTGGCGTGGCGAGAAGCAAAAGGCGCGCGAGGAGGTGAATCGCGCTCGCAACGAGGCGCCGAACGAACCCGTGGTTCATTTCGTCAAGGCTATGCTCCACCGGCTCGACGGCGAGTATGGACGCGCGTTACGGAGTTACGATCGGCTGGTCCGGCTCGATCCGGCGGCGCACGTCGTCGCGAGTTACAGCCGCGCGCTCGTGCACATGTACATGGGCCACTTTGACGAGACGTTTCGCCAACTCAACAACGCCGGCGAACCTGACAACGCGCTCGTGCGCACCTTTCGCGCGCTGGCGCTTTACTACACGGGCCAGACTGACGCGGCGGCCGAGCTGATGCGCGGCACTATAGAGAAGCATCCAAACATGCACGGCATACGTCCTTTCATGGCGATGTTCCTGAGTGGCCAGGGCAAGCACGACGAAGCGCTCGCGCAACTGACGCCGGAAGTGAAACGCAACGGCGAGGTCGATGCCGACATCAGTTACTCGATCGGTTCCGTTTACGCCCTGGAAGGGTTTGCCAATGACGCTTTTGAATGGCTCGAACGATCGATCGCACTGGGGAACGCCAATCATCCGTGCTTTGAAAACGATCCGAACTGGTCCACACTGCGTGACGATCCGCGATTTATTAAGTTAACGTCCAGACACAAATGAACAAACAAACACGGATAGCAGCGGCACTCGTACTGTGCCTGATCGTTCAGTCACTCGCCTTCGCGCAAGTTGCGCCGGCACCGGCGGCGGCGGGTCCAAAAACACTCGCCGAACTGCAAACGCGAATCTCCGAAATACTCGCGAAACCTCAACTCGCGCCCGCGATGGTCGGCGTCAAGATCACTTCACTCGATACCGGACGAGTGCTTTTCGAAGAGAACTCCGGAAAGCTGTTGCGACCAGCATCGAACATGAAGCTCTACACTGTCGCTACGGCGCTCGATAAGTTGTCGCCCGACTATCGCTTCAAGACCCTCGTCTACAGCGACAGAAAACTCGACGCGTCAGGAGTGATTCGCGGTGACCTGGCAATCTACGGTCGCGGGGATCCGTCGTTTGCTGCGCGCTTCAACAATGGCGACTACCTGAAAGCAATCGACAATCTCGCGACGCGGATCGTGAGCGCGGGCGTCAAGCGCGTCGAAGGCGATCTTGTCGGTGACGAGAGTTACTTTGTCGGACCGAAATATGGTGCAGGCTGGGAGTGGGAAGACCTGACGTGGTCGTACGGCGCGGAGATCTCGTCGCTCACCGTAAACGACAACGCGCTCGATCTGTTCATTAAGCCCGGCAAGGAAGTGACCCAACCGGCTGTCATCACAACCGGCCCGCCGGACCCGTTGTTGATGATCGTCAACAAGGTCATGACCGCCGGAAGAGGCACGAAGCGCGAGATCAGCATTCATCGTGGCCTGGGCGAGAATACGGTCACGATCGTCGGCAACATCGCGGTAGACGATCCCGGCTACACGGGCGCAGTCTCGATCTCGCATCCGGCGTTGCTCTTCATCTACCTGCTGCGCACAGCGCTCGTGCAGAAGGGCGTTGTCATCAAGGGAAAATCCCGCACGACCGGAACTGTCAGTCAGCCCATTCTGCCGCCGATCCCGGAGATCGCGAACGTCAGCGGAGCGCCGATTCCGAAGATCCAGGTCGAGATCACCACGTTCGAATCCCCGCCGTTCAGTCAAATCGCGGCGCAAACACTGAAGCCGAGCCAGAATCTTTACACCGAACTCATTCTTCGCACTCTCGGCACGATGACGCAGCCACCACCGACGATGGCGCCTCTCAGACAAACCTCGGAAGACCTGGGCCTTGAAGCCGTCCGGACGTTTTTGAAAAGCGCCGGGGTACAGGCAGATTCGCTGCGTCTCAACGACGGCTCGGGACTGTCGCGCGACGACATGATCACCGCCGAAGCGACAGTGCAGTTGTTAACGTTCATGAACAAACATCGTTACGCCGACGTATTCCGCGCTGCACTGCCGATCGCGGGGGTCGATGGAACGTTGCGCAATCGAATGCGCAACACGCCCGCCCAGAACAATCTTAGGGCAAAGACCGGATCGCTGAGTTCGGCGGCCAGCTTGGGCGGCTACGTCACGACTGCCGCCGGCGAGAAACTCGCCTTCGCGATCATCGTGAACAACTACGGCCCGGATGTTGAGCCACGCATCATGTGCATCGATCCCATCGCCGTGTTGCTCGCGTCGTTCAACGGCAAGTCAGACGCAGCGCCAGGGACGACAACTTCAAACGGAACCAAGCCACCGGACAAACCCAACCCGAACTAAATTAGGAGGCTTTGATGTCAGCACAAATCGGAATGAAGTCATGGAGAGACGTGCGGAACGGATTGATCGAAGAGGTCGAGAAGATACCGGACGATCAGATGTCATTTCGCGCAACGGCCGAAACGCGGACCATCGCTGAAATTCTCCAGCACATTGTTGAGACGCAAAAGATTCTCACCGGTGAGACGTGCCGTGAAGACAGCAATTTGATGCGACAGTCGTTCGTCGCTCACGGGCAGGAGTATGCGCCCGGCGTCCGAGACGTCACGGATAAGCATGGCCTGATCGAACTTCTTCGCAGCAGCATGGAAACGGCCGAGGGAATGGTCCTATCCCGCGCTGACCTGTGGGACGCACCGATGAATGGTCTCACCGGGCAGCCGACCACCAAAGGCGCAATCCTTACCTTCGCCACCAGTCACGAGATGTATCACCGCGGTCAGCTAACGGTCTACGAGCGCTTGTTGAATATCGAACCGGTCCTGACGGTGAAACTCAAGAAGCTCTTCGCGCAGGCGGGATAGAGTCGCAAGCTGACGATGCCGCCGCAATTCACGAAGTTTCACGGTCTGGGAAACGATTACCTGGTAATCGAAGCCGAGCAACTCGCCGGGATCGACGATCTCGGCGAGTTTGCGCGGCAAATCTGTAACCGTCATTACGGCGCGGGCGGCGACGGCATCGCGATCGTCGGCAAGTCAGACACGGACGCTGCAGACTTCACCTGTCGCATCTTCAACCCGGATGGAAGTGAAGCCGGACTTTCGGGAAACGGGACTCGTTGCGCCGTCGCGTCTCTTTACTACAAAGGTGTCTGGTCCAAAGATGCGTTGCGCCTTAGCACACGTACCGGTCTGAAGAGTTACTTCCTGCGCGGGCAACCTGGTCCCGGGAAATACTTGTTTGAGTCAGAATTGGGTGAACCGAAGTTTGATAGTCGAGCGATCCCGATGTCGATCGATCCGCCGGTGGAAAGAGTCGTCGATTACCCGTTTGAAACGTTTCAGATTACGGCGATGCAGATGGGCAATCCCAACTGCTGCATCTTTACTGACGATTTCGATTCGCTTGATTGGCGACGAATCGGTAAACATCTTGAAAATCATCCGCAGTTCCCGGATCGAACCAACGTCGTGTTTGTTCGAGTCGTCGACAGGAAACTGATCGAGCTGCGGATCTGGGAACGCGGTGTCGGGGAAACTACCGCTTCCGGCACGTGCTCGTGCGCCGGTGCCGTCGCCGCGATGGTCAACGAAAAAACCGACCGCGACGTCCGCGTCGTGATGGAAGGCGGCGAGGTGAAAATTCAGTGGCGAGCTGACGGTCAGGTTGTGATCACCGGAACCGCTGAAGTAGTCTATTCAGGCCAGTGGCTGGCTTAACATGTCGAAAATCCTCCCCATCCTTCTCCTCCTTAGCGCCGTACTGTCGCTGCCTGCCTGCGGCGGCAAGGTGATTTCAAAGACTGAAGCACACGCACCACCGGAACCGCCAAAACCACCCAGCTCAGTTCCAGCGTGGCTCGGCAACAACGGCCGCAACTTCTACGGCACCGGACCATGGTCTGATGCACCGCTCGAAGTCGTTTGGTCATTCGAAACGAAGTTCATCACCGGACGACTACACAAAGATCCGTGGGGCGGAACCAGCTGGCCTGGACAACCCTCGGTCGACGAGAAGCACGTCTATTTCGGCTCCGCCGACGGCAACCTCTACTGTCTCGACAAAGACGACGGCAGCCTCGTTTGGAGCTACAAGACAACGGACAGTCTGAAAGCCACGCCAACTATCGCCGGCGATCGTCTGATCGCGAGCGGTCTCGATCACTACATCTACTGCATCGACAAACGTACCGGAGCGTTGCTTTGGAAGTACCAAACCGGTTTCGAAGTCGACTGTTCGGCAGCGGTGATCGACGGGCGTGTCTATTTCGGCGGTGAAGACGGCTTCTTTTACTGTCT
>DATJKO010000446.1:0-4241 GCA_035491355.1 Pyrinomonadaceae bacterium | reverse complement strand
CCACAACCGCCGCGCAGCGCGAAACTTCGCGATCTCCTCGAGCAGATTGTTGTGCGAGTTGAAGAAGAACGAAATACGTGGCGCGAACTCGTCGACTTCAAGCCCGGCATCGAGTGCCGCTTCGACGTACGTAATGCCATCGGCAAGCGTGAATGCTACTTCCTGCACCGCAGTCGATCCTGCTTCGCGGATGTGATAACCGCTGATCGAGATCGTGTTCCAGTTGGGCACTTCTCGCGCGCAGTATGCAAAGATGTCGGTGACGAGACGCAACGAGGGCGCCGGCGGATAGATGTAAGTGCCACGCGCGATGTACTCCTTCAGGATGTCGTTTTGTAACGTGCCTCGGAGTTTGTCGAACGCAACGTTCTGTTTGCGGGCCACTGCGAGATAGAGCGAGAGCAGTATCGCGGCCGTCGCATTGATCGTCATCGACGTCGAGACTTCACTGAGTGGAATGTCTGCAAACAAGCGCTCCATGTCGTCGAGCGAGTCGATCGCGACGCCAACCTTCCCGACCTCACCCGTTGCCAGCGGATCGTCGGAATCGAGTCCGATCTGCGTCGGCAGATCGAAAGCGACCGACAGACCGGTGGTGCCGTGGGCCAGCAGGTACTTGTAGCGAGCGTTCGACTCCTCCGCTGTGGCGTAACCGGCGTACTGCCGCATCGTCCAAAGACGTCCGCGGTACATCGTCGGGTAGATCCCGCGCGTGTACGGGAACTCACCTGGCGCACCAAGGTCCTTTTCGTAATCTATGGGATCCGTGTTACCGGGATTGAAAACAAACGGTAGTTCGATGCCTGCTGTCATTGCTGGAGCGTAGCATAGCGCAATTTGACATGATTGCACGATTGACACGAGAGTATCCGGGATGAAGACGGTGCGAGTTAACAAGAAAGGTGCTGACCGCGTACGCCACGGGCATCTGTGGATCTATCGCAGCGACGTGATCGAGATCGACGCTGACGGTGGTTCGGTGGTGTTAGTGAAAGACGAGCGCGGGAATGCGATCGGACGTGCGTTATTCAGCAACGCTTCGCAAATCGCGTTGCGTTTCCTGACGCAGGGAAACGAAGAGATCGATCGCAACTGGTGGCGGCAAAAGTTTCGCGAGGCGGCAAGCCGGCGCCACATCCCACCCGACACTGACTCTTATCGCCTAATTTATTCCGAAGGCGATCTGTTGCCGTCGCTGATCGTCGATCGCTATGCGGATGTGCTCGTGCTGCAAACGCTGTCGCAGGGTACTGATGCGCTGAAGTCGATGTTCGTGGAGCTACTCGTCGAGGAGTTTAGTCCGCGCGCGATCGTCGAGCGAAACGATGCGCGGGTGCGTGAGCTCGAAGGATTGCCGCTGCTTAGCGGGACTCTTTACGGCGAAGTTCCGCCAGAGTTGGAAACGCTGCAACACGGACTGCGCTTCCTCGTCACGCCTCTCGGTGGGCAAAAGACCGGATCATTTCTCGACCAGCGAGAGAATCGGCTTGCCGCTCGTCAGGCTGCATTAACGACAAACGCCGGACGAGCGCTCGATTGCTTCACGTTCAACGGCGCTTTCGCGCTTCACCTCGCGACGGTTTGCGAGCATGTGACAGGGGTCGATATTTCAGGCGAGGCTGTCGCGGGCGCACGACGTAACGCTGCGTTGAATGACTTGAGTAATGTCGAGTTTCACGAAGCGAATGTGTTTGACGCGCTGCGTGAGATGGAAACGTCGGGCGAGCGTTTCGACACGATCGTGCTCGACCCGCCGGCATTCGCGAAGAATCGGGCAAGCTTGAAGGCGGCGCTACGAGGTTACAAGGAGATCAACCTGAGGGCGTTGAAGTTGTTAAATCGGAACGGCGTGCTCATCACTTGCACGTGTTCGTACCACGTCTCGGAGGAGCTGTTCGTCGAAGTGTTGACGCAGGCAGCAATCGACGCACGGCGGCGTGTGCAGATTGTTGAAAAACGGATGCAGGCGACGGACCATCCGGTACTCGTCGCCATGCCCGAGACCTACTATTTGAAATGCCTGATCGCGCGGGTGGTCTAACGTGTCTCTGCGTTAGGAATAACGGTGAAATCATCTAACGCAGAGACACAGAGGTTACGCAGAGGTCGCAGAGACCAATCGGCTTCAGTTGACGCCCGGATCGTTTTCGATGACGACCTTCTGCGTGTAGTCCTTACCACCGACTGACAGCTTCACGACGTACGTGCCGGCTTCGAGCGGCAATCCCTGAGCGAAACCTCCGAAGCCACCACCACCGCCTCCGCCGCCACCGCCGCCGCCGCCGCCTCCGCCGGCGCCGCCACCACCACCACCACCTCCGGCAAATCCACCGCCACCAGCGGGACGCGGGGGCGGATCACCACGAAGGTTCCACTGAATTCGATTCAATCCAACATCCTTCGTACCAGTGATGTTGCGCACCACTTTACCGGTATAGTCAGCGACCGTGATCTTCACATCGCCGCTCGGTGCAGACTTCAGGTAGTAGCTGATTGCCGTACCCGGCTGCGGGTTAGCGCCGCGGAAAAGCTTCGCGCCGCCCCAGTACCTCCCGAGTCGCGTATCGTTCTGCCAGATCGTTCCCGATCTGACTTCAAAGAGAGTCGTCTCCGAGTCCATCACCTTCTGCGACAACTGCTGCAACGCGCTGATGTCGTCGAGGATGTAAATGCCTCGTCCATGCGTGCCGATGATCAAATCGTTGTCACGCGGATGGACCAGGATGTCGTCGATCCGGATCGTCGGCATGCCGGACATGAATGGCTTCCACTCCTTGCCGCCGTTGAGCGAGACGAACAAACCAAACTCGGTACCGGCGTACAGCAAGTTCTGGTTCTTCGGATCTTCCTTGATTACGTTCGCGGTACCCCATTTCGGCAGATTGTTGACGATCGAAGTCCATGTTGCGCCGTAATCCTTCGTCATGAACAAATACGGCTTCAGATCGTCGAGACGATGTCCGTCAACGGCCAGGTAGCACGTTCCCGCGTCGTAGCGCGACGGCTCGACACGCGAGATGTGGTACGTTTCGCCAATCCCCGGCACGTTCTTGCTGACGTTGGTCCACGTCGCACCACCGTCACGACTGACTTGAATGTTGCCGTCGTCAGTTCCGATCCACAGTATGCCCGGGACCTTGGGTGACTCCGCGACGGTCACAACGTAACCGTATCCGGAATAACCGTCGTGCTTGGAAGCCATCGGGTCCTTTCCGGGCACGCCCATGATCGGCAGCGTGTTGCGATCGATTGATTTGGTCAGATCAGGCGTCGCCGTCCACGTGTCGCCGCGATCCAGCGAGCGGAACAAGCGATTACCACCAACGTAGATGACGCGCGGGTTGTGCGGCGAAAGGTGAATCGGCGTGCTCCAGTAGAAACGATAACTCTCATTGGCCGGCGGTGTCGGCACAACATTCGACTGGAGGTTCGCGCCACCAAAACCACCGCCACCGAGTCCCTGTGCTGCGGCGAACGTCGCGAGCGTGTCAGGCGTTGGCGAGGCTTCCGGCGATGGAGACGGACTACCCGCAGGCGCGGCGCCGCCGCCTGGACCACCACCCTGCCGTCCACCACCCTGTCCCGTTCCACGGGCACGCGGCACGCCACGCGGGCGAATACTCACGCTGCGGCCGGTGCGCATATCCAAACGCTGCACCGCGCCGCCCTGTGACTCGGCGTAGACGATGTTGTAATCCGTCGGATCTATCTGGGTAAAAAACCCGTCGCCGCCGCCAACACGATACCAATCGGCATTAGTGATGCCGTTATTGCCTCGCGTTTGGCTTGGACCACCCCACGAGCCGTTGTCCTGCAGGCCGCCGTAAACGTAGTACGGCTTCCGCATGTCAACGCCGACGGCATAAAACTGGGCGGCCGGAATCGTATTGACGAACTCCCACGTCGCGCCCTGGTCGTAGCTGACGTTCAGACCGCCGTCATTTCCGACCATCAGGTTGTCGCTGTTATTCGGATTGATCCAGATCGCGTGATTATCGCTGTGCGCGATGCCCTGCTGTAACGACTTGAACGTCTTGCCGCCGTCAGTCGACTTGCTGAAGTTCAAGCCGCCGACGTAAACAGTTTCCGGATTCTTCGGATCGACGCGAATCTGGCTGTAGTACATCGGGCGATTGTTTTCGTTGCTGACGATGCGCCAGGTCTTGCCTTTGTCATCCGAACGCCACACACCTGACTTCTTCGGATCGAGTGGCGTGGGTGTCGGTGAAGCCGCCGGGCTT
>DATJKO010000445.1:0-3623 GCA_035491355.1 Pyrinomonadaceae bacterium | reverse complement strand
CAAACGTCGATAGAGCTTGCTGCGATCGATTCCCAACGCTGCCGCGGCCCGTACCTGGTTGCCGCCAAACTGCTGAAGCACCGTAAGAATGTAACGCTTTTCGATCTCGGCGAGCGGAACGGTGTCGTTCATGTAAGCCTGCAACACCGATCTGAAATCGTGGAGATCCGACGGAACGTGGTTCGCGATCTCAATCGGTAGATCCGCCACCCCAAGCTCGTCTTCCATGCCAATCGCCAGGGAATACTCGATCGCGTTTTCCAGTTCACGAACATTACCCGGCCAGGGATACTCGCTCAGCGCCCGCATTGCTTCCGGCGTGAAGTGTCGGACCACCTGCTGTCCCATTCTTTCCGCTTTCAAGCGGAGAAAATAATCGACCAGCAGGTTGACGTCTTCGCCGCGTGTGCAGAGTTCCGGCAACTGCAACGGCAGAACGCGCAACCGGTAGTAAAGGTCAGGACGGAAGCGTCCTTCAGCTACTGCCTGTGCGAGATCGCAGTTGGTGGCGGAGATGATCCGCACGTCAATCGCGATGTTCGCGCGCGCGCCGATGCGACGTACCGTGCGCTCCTGTAAAACGCGCAGCAACTTCGCCTGGGCTGAAAGATTCAGGGCATCGACTTCGTCGAGAAACAGAGTGCCGCCGGAAGCCTTTTCAAAGAGTCCGCTGCGGTTCTCATGCGCGCCGGTAAACGTGCCGCGCTGATGACCGAAGAGTTCGGCTTCGATGAGGGTATCCGGAATGGCGGAACAGTTGATGTCGACGAAGGCGTTGTGGCGCCGTGGACTAAGGTCGTGAATTGCGCGTGCCGCAAGTTCCTTTCCTGTTCCGGTAGCGCCAGTGATCAAGACTGAGGCGTCGGTAGGGGCTACGCGCTCGATTACTGAGAACAGCTTTTTCATCACCGGCGACTGGCCGATGAGCGTTGCAGTTCTCGGGTTAAGGGTTCTGGGACTTTCCTCCACCTCGCGAGCTAGTGAACTCGCTGGGGAGAGACTGTTTGTTTGGTTGGTGGGCCAACCGTCAATAGCAGTGGGAGTTGCAAGGGGCATTCGGGTCAATTGACTCCTGTACGGCGAAAACGTCCATCCAAGCTGTGGAATGAGGGGCGTCAGCGCTGGATTAGACCTTTGGAGCACTCCTTTCGAAACTGGATTAGAAAAACTCCTAAACGACTAAATGTTCCGAATACTTGAGTTGGACTGTCACAAAAACCGGTGACGATGCTCTACGGTCAAACACCTGTGGGGGGCATGGCACGACCGTGATTCTCTGTTGTGTTGCTAAGGAACTGACGAGACCTTATCGGTTTTAGGTAAAGCTCAGGATACTGCTAACTCGAAAGTTCCAGCTAGGTTACCTACACACGCTACGTGGCTTTCAGGGTATGCCACCGAATCACAGCCTTCCACGCGCACGATGGCAGGTTATGAAGTCAAAAGGTACACAATACGTCGCCGCTCCCTCGCAACTCCGGGGCCATCGCGAGTTTCGTCAAAATTCCCACAAAAAAAGTAAATCCACATCGCTTTCGTGACATCGATGTCCAGATCGTGGACGCGGCTTCTAGAATCGGGACTCCGTCTGGTCCAAAGTCGGTTAGTTGGAAGGATCGCAAGATTGAACCTTTAAAATCCATGCAGAACAAAACAGGAGAAGTGATGCTGGCTATCAGACTCTACGTGTGTGCATTGACCGCTGCGTTCCTCGTCCTCGTGACGATGGACCGCGGAGTCGGATTTCTGGAAGGTGTCGTGATCACTTGCGCCCTCGTTTACATGATTCTCGACGTTCGTGCTGACCTCAAGATGCTGCAAGCGGATCTACGCCAACTCGAGCATCTCGAACAGCAACTGGCTGTGCTTCTTTCCGACTAAAACATGAACTTCTTTATCGTCAACGCGATGGTGAGTTTGCTGGCCGCAATCGTGCTCCATGAGTTGGGCCACTTTGTGGCGGCGCGTGTTTGCGCGGTTCCAGTCAAACAGGCGGGACTCGGTTGGGGGCCAAAGGTTTACGGCGTTCGCGTCAGTCGGGTTGATTGCCAATTACGGCTGTTGCCCATAGGCGCATACATCCAGATGGACATGCGGGTGTTGCAGAGTCGCCCATTGTTCCAGCAACTGTTTGTGCTCGGCGCGGGCATCGGCGTGAATCTCACGCTCTGCACCCTGACCTGGGGAACGCTGTTTGGTGCGCTAAATCTCGCGCTGGCGGTGGGAAACCTGGTGCCAGTTTATCAACTCGATGGTTGGAAGAGCGGAATCGTTATTTGCCGGAGCTTGTTTGGACGTCCCAGTCCGCTCGTCGAATGGATTCTGACGCTTGGTGGTGGGGCGATTGCCGTCGCCGTTCTAATCAGAGCTTTCCTGAACCTATAAAAAACAGATGACTTACTTTGGAAACATCGACAGCCGTCGCCTCGCGCGAGCGTACGTCGCGTTGGCCTTTGCGCAGGACGTGGCGAAAGGCTACATAAACGAACGATCGGAACACGCGTCACTTCATCCGCTGCTGTCCGCGCTCGATATGTCTGCGAAGTTATTGGAAGAGCTTCTGGAAGATGTTCTGCCGGAAGACGAGTTAAAAGAAGAACAGGCTACGCTGGTCATGTGACCTGCGCAGCCTGTTCGGTTAACCGCTCGGGTTAGATTACATCCCCATTCCGCTCATGCCGCCCATACCGCCCGGCATTGCTGGGCTGCCCTTGTCGTCGTCAGGAAGCTCAGAAACCATCGCCTCCGTCGTCAACATGAGTCCCGCAATTGAAGCGGCGTTCTGAAGGGCCGTGCGAGTGACCTTGGCCGGGTCAATGACGCCAGCTTTTACGAGGTCCTCGAACACTTCGGTCGCTGCGTTGAAGCCGACGTTTTCGCTCTTCTCCGTACGAATCCGCTCGACGACAACTGCGCCTTCCTTGCCAGCGTTCTGAACGATCTGGCGCAGCGGCTCTTCCAACGCGCGACGAACGATGTTCACACCGATCTGCTCATCCGGATCGCCTGAGCCATCTTCGCTGACGTTGTATTTCTCGAGAGCCTTGGCCGCTCTGACGAGTGCGACGCCGCCGCCCGGAACGATGCCTTCCTCAACCGCAGCGCGAGTTGCGTGCATCGCGTCCTCGACGCGGGCTTTCTTTTCCTTCATCTCGGTTTCGGTTGCGGCACCGACCTTGATCACGGCAACGCCGCCGACGAGCTTCGCCAGCCGCTCCTGGAGCTTCTCGCGATCGTAGTCGGAAGTCGTGTCGTCGATCTGCGCGCGCAGAGTCTTGACGCGGCCGGTGATGTCGTCCTGCTTGCCGACGCCTTCAACGATCGTCGTGTTGTCTTTGTCGATCGTCACTTTCTTGGCGCGGCCGAGATCTTCGAGCTTGACGTTCTCGAGCTTGATGCCGAGGTCTTCGCTGATCACCTTACCACCGGTGAGAATCGCGATGTCTTCGAGCATCGCCTTGCGACGATCGCCGAAGCCAGGCGCCTTCACGGCGGCGATGTTCAGTGTGCCACGGAGCTTGTTGACCACGAGGGTCGCCAGCGCTTCGCCTTCAACGTCTTCGGCGATGATCAGCATTGGCTTGCCCATCTTGGCGACCTGCTCGAGCAACGGCAGCAGATCT
>DATJKO010000444.1:0-6947 GCA_035491355.1 Pyrinomonadaceae bacterium | reverse complement strand
AACGCGATGCCGGTGATAGATCGGATCGCACTCGACAATGCACTGCGGCAACTGCCGCCGGGGTATCGCACGGTGTTTGTGTTGCACGACATCGAAGGCCACGAGCACGAAGAGATCGCGAAGATGCTTGGCGTGGCTGTTGGTACGTCCAAATCGCAGTTGCACAAAGCGCGGATGAAGCTGCGCAAGATTCTGAAGACGCGCAACACTGCTTCGAGGAATTAATTTCGTCTCAATTCATAGTTTGCCGCTTGCATTATTCAACCAGTTGGTTGCATAAATGCGAGCGGTTTTTCTTTGGATAACGGAGACAACTAAATGAACGAACGGAAGGTTACTTTCTACCGCTGGAACGACATGCCCAAGGAGAAGGTAAGCGAGACGTTGGATCGCCGCCTGATCACCGGCGACCGCATAATGATCTCGCACGTCTATCTCAAGAAGGGATCGATCGTTCCGCGCCATTCGCACGAGAACGAGCAGATCACGTATATCCTCGAGGGCGGACTGCGGTTCTGGATTGGTCCGGATGAGTCGGAAGTGATCGACGTGCTGGCCGGCGACGTGTTGCACATCCCGTCGATGGTCCAGCACAAAGCGGAAGCGCTTGAAGACACGCTCGACGTCGACGTGTTCAGTCCGCCACGTGAGGACTGGCTCAACAAGACCGACGATTACCTGCGCCGGTAGGAGCGATAAACATTTTCCATTTGTCATTTCTCATTTGCGATTGCGCCGCGCTCAGTCGACTACAAATGACAAACGACAGATGGGAAATGGAGAATGATAAATAACTATGGACCTCGGACTGAAGAACAAGGTCGCGCTCGTTGCTGCGGCAAGTCAGGGACTCGGACGCGCTGTTGCCGAGGAGTTGGCGGCAGAGGGCGCCTCCCTGGTCCTTTGCGCTCGCAATCCCGGCACGTTGGCGGAAACAGTGGCCGCGATTGCGGACAGTACAGGCGCGCACGTGCTGGCAGTGCCGGCAGACGTGACTGACGTTGAGCAGGTGGAGCGCGTCGTCCAATCGGGAAATGAGCGATTTGGACGGATCGATATTCTGGTGACGAATGCCGGTGGTCCACCCGCAGGCCAGTTCCATCAGCTCACTCGCGAACAATGGGAGGAAGCATCGCGACTGACACTTTTCAGCGCGATCGAACTGGCGCGTCAGGTCCTCCCCGGGATGAAGGAACGACACTGGGGACGCATTCTGAACATCACGTCGATCGCAGTGAAGCAGCCCGTGGATAATCTAATGTTGTCGAACAGTCTGCGCGCCGGTCTCACCGGGTTTGCTCGCACGCTCGCGAACGAAGTTGCCGCGGACGGGGTAACAGTCAACAACATCCTACCGGGATACACGCGCACCGAACGCCTCGATGAACTCGCAAACATGATGGCCGACAAGTTAAGCATCAGCGCGGCTGAGTTTCGCGGCAAGTGGGAACAGGAGATCCCGATGCGTCGACTCGGCGAACCGCGCGAGTTCGCGGCGCTCGCCGCTTTCCTTGTTTCCGAGCGTGCGAGTTATATTACGGGAACGTCAATTCAAGTCGACGGCGGCTGGATTCGTTCGTTGTTGTAAAGGGGTCGAACTCGAGACTTCCTGAGCCCGGAAACTCCAGTCGAACGAAAACCGCTCCGTGTTCTATCTAATCTGCCGCGCTGTTTAGAAACTCTGATCGTCGGCTGATGGACCATAGAGTGCGGGAACTTTAGCTCCCATCAAACGCAGGTACACAGTCATCTGACCGCGGTGATGCGCCCAGTGATTGATCGTGTCCTGGATCACTTCCTGTCGCGTCCCTTCCCATACGACGTTGCCGCGAGCGAGCAGTTTCCAGCTCGTCATTAGATGCTCGTCACTGGTCTTTTCCAGCGTCGCACGAGCAGCGGCGGCGGTTTCATCCAACCCCTTCAATAACGCTTCTTTGGTTTCCTTCGGTGGTTGCCTTGTTTCTTTGCCTGGCTCAGGCGCGACATCCAATTCGTCGAGATCGATCTCCATGCTGATCCACGACGGCATGGTCGCGACCATGTTCGCGAGGTAGCCGAAAATCATCGACTTGTCGTGCGGCTTCCAGTTGAACTGGCCTTCCGGTACTTGTTCGATCGCTTTGCGCGAACGTTCGACTTCACGATCGAGTTCTTGTCGAAAAAACTCTGTTAGTTTCATTTGTTGCCTCCGTGATTGTGATTATAGTCGCCGCGTGCGCGCTCACCCCAGTGGTGTATGATGGCTGCCGGCAACTCGGATGATCATCCAGGAAAACATCACACATTCATTTCATTCACCAATAGTTCGTATTCTTTTGGTCGCCCTCGGCAGCGGACTTCTGTACGTGTTGTGGCGCGAGGTGCGAAAGATTCCCGCGAAGCTGCTCGTTCTCATGGCCACCGCGTTCCTCGACATGGTTGGCCTGCTGATGATCATTCCGTTGCTGCCGTTCTATGTGAAATCGCTGGGTGGCGAAGGCGTCACGGTTCTCGGATTTCACTTCGGCATCGGCATCATCGTTGGTTTCATCATTGCCGCTTTCACTATGGCCCAACTGTTGAGCGCGCCGATGTGGGGACGTTTTTCGGATCGCGTTGGACGGCGGCCGACGTTGCTCATCGCTTTGACGGCGGCCGCGATTGCTTACCTGATCTTCGGTTTTGCGGAGTCGCTGTGGCTGCTGTTCTTATCCCGCATCGTGCAGGGCGCAGGTGGCGGCACTGTCGGCGTTATTCAGGCTTACGTAGCAGACACGACGGCGCCGCAGGATCGTGCGCGCGCGCTTGGTTGGTTGTCGGCCACGACGAACCTCGGCGTCGCACTCGGACCAGTGCTCGGTTCATTTGCGATCGCGTTGGGCAAGTACGATCTCGTGCCCGGGCCGGCGACGTTCCACATGGGCCATGCGGCGCCCGGAATCCTTGCTGCCGCTCTTTGTGTCATAAACATCGCGTTCGCCGCGCGTTACCTGACTGAATCACGCGATGCGAGCGAACACGATACCGCGGTTGCGGCGGGTGAAGTGCGCCGATCATCGCGTCAGGTCATGTGGCGCGTGGTGTCTCACTCGGGCGAACCTTCGTCACGCTTGATCTGGACGTATGCGATCGCCATCGGTGCTTTCCAGGGAAGTTTCTCCGTGCTGGCGCTGTTCCTGAACGCGCGCTTCCAGGTGACCGAGCAGACGATCGGCTATTTCTTCATGTACATCGGATCGATCTCCGTCTTCACGCGCGTGTTGTTGCTAGGGCGGATGGTCGACTGGCTTGGCGAGGCAAAACTCTCGCGCCTCGGGTTAGTGTTGCTGGCTGCCGGTGTGTTTGGTATGCCGGTCGCGCGAAACCTGTGGATGCTTGGAATCGCGGTCGCTCTGATCCCGCTAGGAACAGCATTCACATTTCCCTGCGTGACATCGTTGTTATCGCGCGTGATCTCGCCGCTGGAACGCGGACTCTACATGGGGCTGCAACAGACGTATGGAGGCGTGGCGAGGATCATCGCGCCGCTCTTCTTCGGTTGGTCCTTCGATACGCTCGGCGTCTCCTCGCCCTACTTCTTCGCCTCAACCTTCATCGTCGCGACGATCTTCCTCGGGCTCGGGCTGGATAAGTACGCGAAACACGAAGCGACGCCGCAGATCATCGCGGCTGCCGTACCTGAGGAAGCCGAAACAGAAATCGCGTCCGTCAAGTCGTCGTAATCACTTATCAATGATCGCCGCGGAGTCGTCGATCGCGACTTTGTTACGCGGATCAGGAATGTGGATTTGCGTTTCGACTGTATTGCCGTACCGGTTTGTGCCTTCGTCAAACGTGCCGGCGGTATTGATGGAAACACGAACGATATAATCGCCTTCAGGCACGCCGGTGATGTCGATCCATTGACCAGTTAGTTGCTTGTAATACCAGTCGCCCCAACCCGACGAGATGCCTTGGAAGCCACAGTCGTAGCCATTGCTTTTGCCACCGTCGTACTTGAACGAGTCTTCCATGCAGAAGCCCTGTTTGTGACCGGCGACGACGAGCGAACCGCTTTTGTCCAGCAACTCGTAGACGGAGAAGTCGCGGATGTGAAAGTGACCGTGACACGGCGCAAATTCAAACCACTCAGCGTACGGATTATTTGGGTCGCTGCGATCGCCAACGATCAAGTCGGCGTCACCACTGTTCATGACAACGGTATCGAAGCGCAGCACGCGGCGATAACCTGGTCCACCAATAACGCCCTCCTCGAGCGCACACGGATCCTTATCAAAGTTTCGATCGATAATCTCCATCTGCGAAACGAAGCGTTGAGGATCGACGACGAGATCGGGTTTACCGCCGTTATCGTAGACGCGAAATTGTCGGCTTACGCTGGTGCGTTGCGACAATGCCGAGGGCGTAACGATGGCGAGCAGAGTAATCGTAGCTATGAGAAGAGCTTTGAGTTTGCGCATGTTTGTTACCTCGTTTCGGAAGATTCGATACTATTCGTTGAGATTGTCCATGCCGGTAAACTTCCAGCCGGACTTCGTTTCGTTGAAGTGATAAATAACGACTTCGTTACCCGCGGCGTCAGGGCAGGCGACGGTGAAGTGTTTCGCGTTATCCGGGTCGGGTTCAGGTTTGGCTTTACTGAAGCAAGCCGCAGCGTCACTCTGCTCGTTAAAGACCTTGCGATAACGCTTACGCAGATCGATTTTACTTTTCACGGTGGGAATTCCGTACGACATGCCAATAGGGAAGCGCGAAAGCGTGGCGATGGCCTCGACGTCCTTGTTGTTGACGGCTTTCTTGAACTGCTGCCAGAAAGTATCGCGTGCGTCGTAGCCGGTCAGCAGTAACGCAGATAAAAGAACAATCGTTTTCATCATTTAATTTAGGGCTTGATTCCAAAGTGGCTGCTGTGATTGGATGCGCACCATGCGAACACCCAATATCCGCCCGCTTATCCTAACACTGCTCTGCCTGACGATTGCGCCGATTATAAACGCGCAGTCGTTCACTATGGAACAGATCAAGAGCTATCCGTTCCCCAACGAATTGACGGCTGCGGGCAGCGGTTCGCGCATCGCCTGGGCCTTCAACGAACGTGGCTTGCGCAACGTGTGGGTTGCCGAAGGACCAGACTTCAAAGCGCGAAAGTTGACCAACTACAACCTCGACGACGGTCAGGAACTGACGAGCCTTTCGATTTCTGAAGACGGCAAGTATGTGGTCTATGTTCGCGGCGGCGATCATGGATCGAATTTCGACAGTGCCGCGCCAGTTAATCCCGGGCTGTCCGCGGTCGCGACTCGCGTGCAGATCTGGAGTGTTCCGTTTGCCGGCGGCCAGTCGAAACTCATTGGCGACGGTGACGAGCCGGTAATCTCGCCCAGGAGCGACCGCGTCGCGTTTGTTAAAGAACGCGGCATTTGGATCGTGCCGATAGATGGTTCGAGCGCGGCCAAACGGCTGTTCTTCGCGCGGGGTGATTGCGGATCGCCGGAGTGGTCGCCGGATGGCTCGCGTCTCGCCTTTGTTACGAATCGAGGCGACCACTCATTCATCGGCATTTATGCGAACGACTCGACGCCGATCGTTTATCTCACCCCATCGACGAACCGCGATTCGAACCCGCGTTGGTCACCCGACGGCAAGAGGATTGTCTTCATCCGACGACCCGGAACCGGCGGTCCTCCCGAGCCGATACTCGAACAACGTCCGCAAGCATGGTCCATCTGGATTGCCGACTCGACGACAGGCGAGGGAAGCCTACGTTGGAAGAGTCCGCTGACCTTGCGTGGCTCTCCGCCGTCAACGCAGGGTGGACCAAATCTGCACTGGGCCGCCAATCGGATCGTCTTTCTTTCGTATCTTGATGGCTGGCCACATCTCTACTCGCTTGGCGAGAAGGACGAGCCGTTGCTGCTGACGCCTGGCAACTACATGGCGGAGTACATCACGATGAGTCCCGATCGCAAGTACATGGTCTTTGCTGCGAACGCCGGAACCGATCCGGACGACATCGATCGACGTCACATCGTCAGGGTGCCAGTCGACAAAGCGGAACCGGTAGTACTGACGCCAGGCAAAGGACTCGAGTGGACACCGTTCGTGACTGGCGACGGCAAGTACATCGCGTATCTCGCGGCCACACCGCAGCGTCCGCCGTTGCCGGCGATCTTGCCGGTGTCGGGAGGTACGCCGATGACGCTCGCTGCCGATCGCGTACCCGCTGACTTTCCCGCGAGTCAACTCGTAACGCCGAAGAAGGTGGTTTACAAGTCGCCTGATGGTCTCGATGTGCACGGTCAGTTGTTTGAAACTCCGGGCGGCGCGGCGAAGAAGCCGGCGATCATCTACGTTCACGGTGGTCCACCGCGCCAGATGCTGCTCGGCTGGCACTACTCCGATTACTACACCAACGCTTATGCGCTGAACCAATTTCTCGCCAACCGCGGTTACATAGTTTTGTCGGTGAACTATCGCCTCGGCATCGGCTATGGACACGAGTTTCATCGTCCCCCGAATGCCGGGGTTCAGGGCGCGTCTGAGTACCTGGACGTGAAGGCCGGCGCCGAGTATTTGCAGCGATTGCCGCAGGTTGATGGTAAGCGCATCGGGATCTATGGCGGCTCATACGGCGGTTTTCTCACTGCACTCGCCCTGGCGCGCGACTCGAAATTGTTCGCCGCCGGAGTCGACATTCACGGCGTACACAACTGGACCGCGGAACGTGCGGCCGGCTTGCTTGAGAGCCGTTATGAAAAGCCGCCGGACGTTCAGCGCGCGCTCGACGTCGCGTGGCAGTCGTCGCCGATCTCTGCGATGTCGACGTGGAAATCGCCCGTGCTGGTGATTCACGGCGACGACGATCGCAACGTTCGCTTCAGTCAAACAACAGATCTTGTCCGACGTCTGGAGCAAGCTCGCGTGCCATTCGAAGAGCTGGTGATACCTGACGACACGCATCACTTCAT
>DATJKO010000443.1:0-3078 GCA_035491355.1 Pyrinomonadaceae bacterium | reverse complement strand
CCAGGTGAAAGATCCCGAAGGCAAACCGTCTTGGGCGCGGTTCTATGAAATCGGCAGTAACCGGCCCATCTTTTCCGGACGTGACGGCAGAGTTAAATACAACCTCAGCGAGATCGAAGAAGAACGGCGAACTGGCTATGCGTGGTACGGCGACTGGCCGGCGAAACTACTTAAAGAAGATTATCCCGCCTGGAAAAAGCACAACGGCAGAGATTAATGACGACGACACGACGCGAATTCATCAAACATGCCCTGGTGGGTGGAGCAGCGCTGGCGCTCACGCCGCGTCTGATTGCGTTTGGCAAGGAAGCGAGTCCATGGGAAACCACGATGCCTGCGATCCTCGAACGCATCAAACCTCCTCGTTTTCCAAACCGCACGTTTTATCTGAATCGATTCGGCGCGAAGGGCGACGGCACAACCGACTGCACCGCTGCCTTCCGACGCGCGATCGATCAATGCGCGAAAGCCGGCGGCGGCAAAGTCGTGGTGCCGGAAGGCGCGTATCTGACGGGCGCGATTCATCTCAAGAGCAACGTCAATCTCGAAGTCTCTGAAGGTGCGACGATCAAGTTCAGCCAGAATCCGAAAGACTTCCTGCCGGTGGTCTTCTCACGTTGGGAAGGCGTTGAGCTTTTCAACTACTCGCCTTTCATCTACGCGTTCGAACAGCAGAACATCGCCGTGACTGGCAAAGGCACACTCGACGGTCAGAGTGGACCGGAACATTGGTGGCTCTGGAACGGACGCCCGCAGTACGGCTGGAAAGAAGGAATGCCGCAGCAGCGTCCGGATCGAAACGCCCTCTTTGCGATGGCGGAGAAAGGCGTGCCCGTTCGCGAGCGCGTCTTCGGCGAGGGCCATTACCTGCGGCCACAGTTCATCCAACCGTATCGTTGCCAGAACGTCCTTATCGACGGCGTCACGATTAAGAACTCGCCGATGTGGGAGCTTCATCCGGTGCTCTGCCGCAACGTCATTATTCAGAACGCACACATCAGCAGTCATGGACCAAACAACGACGGCTGCGATCCCGAGTCGTGCAGCGACGTCCTGATCAAAAATAGTTCCTTCGATACCGGCGACGACTGCATCGCGATCAAGTCAGGACGGAACGCCGACGGACGACGACTTAACGCGCCGACTGAGAACATCATCGTGCAGGGTTGTCAGATGAAGGACGGTCATGGCGGCATCACAGTGGGTAGTGAGATCTCTGGCGGCGTGCGCAATCTGTTCGCCGAGAACTGCCAGCTCGATAGTCCCAATCTCGATCACGCACTGCGCGTTAAGAACAACGCGATGCGCGGCGGTCTGCTCGAACACCTGCACTTCCGAAACATCCAGGTCGGTCAGGTCGCGCATGCGGTGATCACGATCGACTTCAATTACGAAGAAGGTGCTAAGGGATCGTTCACGCCCATCGTTCGCGATTACTCCGTAGATCGCCTGCACAGCGCCAGGAGCAAACACGCACTCGACGTTCAGGGTCTACCCGGGGCGCCGGTGATCAATCTGCATCTGACGAACTGCACCTTCGATAACGTCGCGGAAGGAAGCATCGTCAGGAACGTGAAAGATGCGACTTACGATAACGTCAGGATCAATGGAAAGAGTGTCGACGTGGTTTGAAACACGAATCGGACTTACAATGAGAACATCTAAATGAGCCAGGCAAACGCCAACATTTTCAAGACGATCGATGCGGAACGTCGCGGCACAACATTCGAAGAGGTTGTTTCGCAACTCCGCGAGATGATTCACAAGGGCGAACTGCGGCCGGGTGATCGGCTTCCGCCCGAACGAGATTTAGCCAAGCGGCTCGGCGTCAGTCGTCCGACTCTGCGCGCGGGTATCAGCTCGCTGGCGGCAGTCGGTGTGTTGCAACCGCGTCGCGGCGCCGGCACGTTCGTAGTCGAAGCTCAAGGACCACCGGCACTCGATAGCAGTCCTTTACGCTTGATGGCGTCGTTGCAGCGATTCACCCCGGCGGAGATGTTCGAAGCGCGTCGTTCGCTGGAGATGGCCATCGCGGCGCTGGCTGCCGAACGCGCAACCGGTGAAGAGATGGCCCAGATGTCGGAGGAGATCGCCGGCATGTTTGCGTCCCTGGACGAGGCGGAACAGTTTCTCGTCCACGACATGCGGTTCCATCAAACCGTCGCGGCCGCATCCGGCAATCGAATCCTGACGGCGTTGATGAACATGGTCGCGACGATCCTGTTTGAAGTGCGACGCAAGACAGTGAACCGCGCGCGCGATCTGAAAGAGTCGGCCGAGATGCACCGCACGATCTATCGCGCCATCCGCGATCGCAACCCCGAAGCCGCGCGCGATGCGATGCGCGATCACCTGATGCTGGCCCAGAAAGCACAGGAAGAGGAAGAACAGATTGATTGAAGACCGCGACCTCGATCCTGGTGCTTAGTGCTTTGTTCTTTGTATCCTTCGCCAGACCACGAAGTACAAAGAACCAAGTACAAAGCTCCAAAGCTCTCGCGTACACCAATCCGATCATCGATGCCGACTATTCGGATCCCGACGTGATCCGTGTCGGTGATGATTTCTATCTCACCGCGTCGAGCTTCAACTGCATTCCCGGTTTACCGATTCTGCATTCCCGCGACCTCGTCAACTGGAAGATCATCGGACACGCTCTGCAAGCACAAACGCCGCGCGAGGTCTTCGCGCGGCCGCAGCACGGCAACGGCGTGTGGGCGCCGTCGATTCGTTTTCACAACAACCAGTTCTTTATTTTCTATGGCGATCCTGATTTCGGTATCTACATGGTCAAGGCGCGTCACGCTGCGGGTCCGTGGTCGCGACCGTTATTGATTAGACGTGCGCGGGGCTGGATCGATCCGGCGCCGTTCTGGGACGATGACGGTAACGCCTATCTCGTCCACGCCTGGGCCAACAGCCGCTCCGGCATCAAAAGCATTCTCACCATCAACCGCCTGAGTGCGGACGGAACGAAACTGCTCGACGACGGGAAGATGGTCTTCGACGGCCGCGTGAACCACCCGACGATCGAAGGTCCAAAGCTCTACAAACGCAACGGCTATTATTACATCTTTG
>DATJKO010000442.1:0-7867 GCA_035491355.1 Pyrinomonadaceae bacterium | reverse complement strand
ACGACGGCCTGCTGGTGAGTTTGGAAAAGCGGTTCGCGAGACGTTATCAGTTCCGCGCTTCGTACACATTGGCGAAAGCTTTCAACTACGCGAACGACGATCAGATCCCGTTTTCGAACGGCCCCATCGACTCTAGCAATCTGGAGTTGGAGTATGGTCCAACGCCGAACGACCAGCGCCATCGTTTCACTTTCTCGGGGGTGTTCGAGATACCGTGGGGCGTACGACTCTCGCCGATAATGACGCTTGCTTCGTCGGTGCCGCTGGACATTCTGTTGCCGGATGGAAGTTCTCGTGTTTGTGAGTTGGGCCGGAACGCGGGTGCGCGACAGTTTCAGACTGGAGCGCAACTAAACGCAGCGTTGACGCAGATCAACGCGGCGGGTGGTTCGCTTTGTCCAAACGCGGATCCGAGTACCGGTTTCAAACCGCGTGTTCCGTTGCCGCTGGTGCGCGACGATCTCGAGTTCGGCGAGAACTTCTCGTCGCTCGATTTGCGAGTGTCCAAGGTCTTCAAACTCGGAGAGCGAGTAACGATTGAGCCGATTGCCGAGGTGTTCAATCTCTTCAACGTCACGAACGTCCTGGGTGTGTCGAACGTCAACTACTCAGGTTTCAGTAACGTGTTGGTGCGCGACAGCAGCGATCCCAGCAGTCCGGGTTTCAATCGTTCGTCGAGTTTTGGACAGCCGGTGACGACCGCAGGGGGCGTATTTGGTTCCGGTGGTCCACGCGCGTTCCAGTTCGCGGCACGAATTTGGTTCTAGTGAGTGGCGAGCTCAAGAGACAGATTGGTATACGCACGGCGACTGCGTTTGTAATCGGCGGCGTTATCGGTGTGGGTATTTTTCTGACGCCGGCTGGAATGGCGAAGTCCCTCGGTTCGCCGTTGTGGCTGCTCGTGGTGTGGCTCGCGATGGGCGCGACGGCTTTGTGCGGCGCGCTTTGTTACGGCGAACTGTCCGCGAGATATCCGGAGGCGGGTGGCGGATACGTTTACCTGCGCGAAGCGTTCGGTCCGGCCGTCGCCTTCATGTACGGCTGGATGGCGTTTCTCGTGATGGATCCGGGGCTCACCGCGGTGTTGGCGGTTGGACTGGCGACCTACGCGGGCCAAGTGGTCAGGCTCTCGCTGTGGGGAACCAAAGCGGTAGCGATTGCGGCGATTGTCATTGTCGCGCTGGTGAACATTCGCGGCGTCAGGCTGGGCGCGTGGTTTATGCGCGGACTGATGTTTCTGAAGCTTGGATTGCTGGCCTTCATTTTCCTGTGGGCAATCGGATTCCAACTCGGTGACTGGTCCAACTTCGCTCCATTTGTCGATCGACGTGCCGGATCTCCGTCGTTTTTTGGCGCGATTGCCGGAGGACTCGTCGGCGCGTTCTTCTCTTTTGCCGGTTGGTGGGACTTAGGAAAGCTCGCGGGCGAGGTACGAGATCCTGAACGAGTGTTGCCTCGCGCCCTCGGTTTTGGCGTGGTAGGGGTAACGATTGTCTACGTTCTGACCAGCCTAGTTTTTATTTACCTCGTACCGATGGGCCAGGTGACATCAGGTGAGACTTTCGCGGCGCAGGCAGGCGAGGTTTTGTTTGGACGCGCAGGCGGAGTGGTGTTTTCGTTAGGTGTGGTGGTTGCTGTTTTAGGGAGTCTGGCGGCGGTGGTCATGTCCGCGCCGCGCGTTTATTTCGCGATGGCGCGCGACGGGCTATTTATTCGTTCTGTCGCGTCATTGCACCCGCGTTACGAAACACCGGCGTTCGCGACGGCGCTCCAGGCCGTGCTTGCTTCGCTACTCGTGGCGGTCGGCAGCTTCAACAAGATCATGTCATACTTCGTTTTCGTCGTGATAGTGTTCATCGCGCTCACCGTGGTCGCGCTCTTTAAATTGCGTCGCAGCTCAGCGAGCAATGGCGGATACCTGACGCCCGGCTATCCTTTGACACCGGCGATCTTTCTCGCGCTGTTGCTCGTCATGCTAGTTTTGATTGGCGGCGAAAACCCGAGACAGGCACTGCTGGGAGTCGCGGTAGTATCTTTAGGTTTGCCGGTTTATCTGTTTCTATTTCGTAATAAGCGATTGGTTGAAAAGGAAGGACAACTTTAATGACGTGGATCAAGACCGTTTCTGCGGACGAAAGCGAGGAGGTTCGGAAGGTCTGTGAAGCTCAACGTGAGCTTTACCCGATCGAGTACGCGAATCCCGTGCATCCGACCTCAGATGGTGAGACTGCGGGTATCGTCGCCTCGCACAGTTTGATTCCGCAGGCGCTCTTTCACGCCTTCGCGACTTTTGGTTCGCTGATGTCGCCCGATCTGCCGTTGAGTCGTAAGCAGCACGAGATGATCACGACGGTGGTGTCCGTAACCAATCGGTGCCATTATTGAATCGAGTCGCACGCAGAGTTTCTGCGTCGCGTCACGTTGGATGGAACTCTGGTAGCAGCGCTCGAAGCCGACTACCGCACCGCGCCGATCTCCGACCAGGAGAGGGCCATGCTTGATTACGTCGTACAAATCACCCGCGATGCCACGCGCATATCGCCCGCGGATCATGAACGGCTTCGTTCCGTTGGCTTCGACGATCGCGGCATCCTTCAGATCACGTTGATTGCTTCGTGGTTCAATTACATCAACCGCGTCGCGGATGCGTTGGGAGTAGGCAGGGGACAATGAAGTTTTTCGTGATCGGTCTGTTTGTGTTGTTGCTGGCCGTGCCTTGTGCGGCACAGGACGACGATGTGGTACGCACCAAATCGAACCTCGTCAACATCGACGTGCTGGTGAAAGACAAGAAAGGGAAGTACGTCGGAGATCTCAAAGCCGAGGACTTCACGGTCTTCGAGAATGGGGTGCCGCAGAAGATCGAGTTTTTCGATGCACCACTCGCGACTAGCACGACTCGAACAGTTACAACAACCAGCGGGGTTAAGCCCGATTCCTCGGAGCCTCCCAGCGTCACTCGCAATTACGTAACGCTTGTCCTCGATTCGCAAACGACCGACATCACGAACCTGAAACAGGTCCGTGAGGGAACGATCAAGTACATAAAGGAGCAGATAAGCGACGGCGATGCCGTCGCAATCATGTCCGTGACGAACGGATTGCAACTGCTCCATCCGTTCACGCACGACAAAGCCAAACTGATCGCTGCTCTCGAAGACATCGGCGTACGCTCTACTTCCAAGAACTTCGAACAGCAAGACCTGGCAGAGAACATCAACGCGCTGAGAGGCGAGTTGCAGACTTCTAACACGTCGCCAACGATCACGAGCCCTGCCGGTGGTTCCAATGCGGCACGGATAATGGTCATGCGGACGGTGCTGGCGCAGTTCATCAAACTACGCACCGCGCTCAGCCTCCAACAGACGCGCCCGATACTCGCCGCCATCGCTGCAATCTGTGAAGGACTACGGCCCATACCCGGCAAGAAGACGCTCGTTCTGTTCTCGCAAGGTTTCGTCACGCCCGCGGTGCTCGACTGGCAAGTGCAAAGCACAATCGACATCGCGAACCGCGCGAACGTCGCGATTTACATCATCGACTCCGCCGGTTTGCGAGCGAGTGCGCCGAACACTACTGCCCTCGGCACCAACTCTCCACTTTCAGGAATTTCAGCTGCGCAGTCGCAGGAGCAGCGCATCAGGGCCGTCGGTGGTGAGACTGTTTTCGACACGTCGAGACAGGAAGGATTGGGTCGTGAGTACGACATCCTCTATCGCATCTCCGGCGACACCGGTGGTCGGTTCCTGAAAGGCAACAACGACATCGGGCAGGGACTCGAGCGGATCAACCAGGAGATTCAGGCGCGTTACACACTCGCTTATCGCAGTACGAACCAGAACTTCGACAGTCAATTTCGCAAGGTGAAGATCGAAGTCCGCCGGCCTGATACGCAGATCATTTCGCGTTCCGGATACTATGCGATACCACCTGAAGAGATCGTGCTACTGTCGCCCGCCGACAAGAAACTATTCGAAAACTTCGCCGCGCTCGAAGCAAAACCGGCGATGCCGGTCTCTGTGTCGGTGAGTCACTACCGGTCGCGTGATGGTTTGTACGTTGTGCCTATGGCCATTGAGCTGCCGCCGGACGCCGTGCAGTTCGAGCGAAAGGGTGACAAGCGATCGATGCAGTTGGAGGTCGTCGGGGTCTTGAAGGCTGCCGACAAGATGCTTTCGCGACTCGGCGGGAACTTCGACGTGAATTTGAACGATAACGACTACCAGGCGATCGTCAGCAACAACATTTACTATCGTCAGGATATGTTGCTCTCACCCGGAGAGTACACGATCGAACTGCTCGTCAGGGATCGACAGTCAGGGAAGATCAGCGGTCATAGAGAACAACTTGTGTTGCCTGATCTGGATGCGGAGTTTTCAGCAACGCCATTGGTGGTGAGTCGCTACGTTGAAGCAGCGAACCCGCAAGCGACTGAGCCTGATGTATTCACAGTGCGCAAGACGTCGATTCGACCGTCTGCGGCGCGGCAGTTTAAGCAGACCGATAACCTGGTGATGTTTCTTCAGCTTTACAATGCGGCGAACAGCGCAGATACCGGTAAGCCGATGGTCCGTGTGACTGTTCGTTTGCTGAAAGATGGACAGCCCGCGACGAAGCCGTTCGATTTCGTGCTGACCGAGGTCGACACGGATCCAGTCCCGCACCTGACGTTCGCGGAGTTCATTCGTCTGACCGGAATTGCGCCGGGTCGTTATACGCTGACGATTGAAGCGAAAGATATGGTCTCGAAGAAGCTGAGCAAACAGGAAGCTTCAATAACTGTCGTGCCGTAATCGAGGTTCAGTCGGGGCTTTGCACCAAAAGGCTGTAAGCCCCACTTTTTGTATCTGCGAATTTCTCTGCGAACTCCGCAGAGTTCGCAGAGAAGACGAGAACCGCTGAATAACAGACTTCTTTTGCAAAGCTTCAGTCGGCTAATTTATCGTCTCCGAGTTCGACCTTCAGCGACAACTGTTTTGGATCGCGGAACGCTACGTCGTATTTCTTGCCTTTCGCTTTTTCAGACGCAAAAAACTTGTCGAGGCGTGCTTCCCGGTTCGTCAGGTGAATCGTGAACTTGTCGTTGCCGCGCGCCTCGGAAATCATCTGCAACGTCGAGATCTCAGGATTGCCAAATCGCCCGTCCGCGGAGACGACGTAGTGGTCCGCGGTAATTGAGCGGAAGAACTCGGTCGCCACGTTGCGATCGCTTCCGTGGTGCGGCAGTTTCAAAAGGTCGACGTGAATCGTCCCTGATTTGAGTAGACCCGACGTCTTCAGCGCGTTCATCACGTCGTCGCCTCGCGAGTCGCCAGTCAGGAGCATCTTCTTGGTTCCCGCCTCTGCAAGCACCACGATGCTCGAGAGATTGAAAACTGATTCATCGACGAACGCTTGCGCTATTGCCTTACCTTTTTCGTTTTTGGCCAGTCCTTTTTTCAAGTGTACCTTATTCCACTCTTCCTGAAGCTTCTCGACACGCTCCGTGACCGGCCCCAGCACCGTGAACTTTAACCCGTCGCCAATCGGGACCGACTTTTTTCCTTTGGCAGGTGTGGACACGAGACCTTTGAATGGATCATTGATGCCAATGGCGAGGAGACTCGCATTGTTCCTGACGTCGCGCCCCTGTGGCACGCTTGCCGCAATCGCGCCTCCCGGGCTTGAAAAGGAGCTTGCCGACGCAGCCTTCCCGGACTTCGACTTACCAGCCGAACCGAGCGCCTTGAGGAGTTCGTCGCCGTCATTTCCAATGATGTCGTCGAAGGTGTTGTTCCAGAGCGTGAGGATGTCGAACGGCAATTCTTCGCGATCGTTTTGCTTGTCGACGAGATCGTTCAGCAGGGCCAGCACGCCGTTGACATGATCGTCGTCGAGATGGCTGATCATCAACATACGAATCGACAACGGAGCGTCCGGGCTTCTCGACTCTTTGAGTTCGGTGAGTCGGGGACGCAGGCTGCCGTTATAAACGCCTGCTGGACCACCATCAACGACGATCAGTTTCGGCGCGTTCGCCTTTCCGTAGTGAAGTAGCAGGGAATCGCCGTGTTTAGCTTGGAGTGCTTCAAGTGTGAATAACATCGGGGTCTCCTTGAGTGTGAAGTTCAGACAGATTGGAGCGCACGGAGGGCATCGACCATGCCCGCACCTTGAAAGTAACGCTCGCGGCCCAGGTCGGTTGCGGTCTTGCAGAGAATCTCCTTGATGCGCGCGGGTTTGCCAACCAGTTCCGGGTATCTCGCCAACAGCAACGCCGAGACGCCACTTACGTGTGGCGCCGCCATGCTCGTTCCGTCCATCCGCACTTTTTTGTCCTCCGGGATGGTGCTTTCAATCTTTTCTCCAGGTGCGACGAGATCCGGTTTGATTCGTCCATCACCGGTTGGACCACGACTTGAGAAGTAACTCACGCCATAAAGATGGGCGCTATCACGATGAGTCGCTCCGACCGTAATTACGCTGTCCGTATTTCCCGGATCAGTAATGCTGATACTGCGATAACCCTCTTCCGGACCAGTTGAAGTTATGAAGTAGAGATAACCGTTATTACCGGCGGCAGTAACCACTATAGTGCCGGCGCCAACCAACCGGTTTGCTTCTTCGCAAACAGGTGTGCTGCCGCACGCATAGTTAGCCACGTCATGCCGAATGGACAGACTTAAGTTAACTCCGTGGATCACCATCACGTCTTTGTGGGCATTCAAATATCGGACGAACTGCATTGCTGCGATGCAGGAGAACTCGTCACCCTCACCCTGATCGTCGAGCACGCGCAGGTCGTACAGTTTCATGTCAGGACAGACGCCTTTGAGGTGAAAGTCACCAGAAGACGGCGAATCGTCAGTGCGCCAATCAGCCGCCACGATGCCGCCGACGTGCGTTCCGTGCGGGTGTTTGGGAGGCGCGTAATCTTTTTGGGTGTGTGGTACTTCAATCAGCGGTCTTAGCAGTTCCCAATCTACCTCGCGCCCCATCTGAAGGCTGCGTTGAAGATCTTTCTTCTTCTGAGCATCCATTCGCTTCAGGGCCTTTGCGAGAGCGGGCTTGGCAGAAGTCATCGCCTTCTCGTCCGCGCTCTTATCAGACCTTAGCAGTTGGCGGATGACTGTGAAGTCGTAAGTCGCAGTGACTCGTGTATTGAACTTCTCCGCATCTAGCGGCTCGAGCTTTCCCGCGTTATCGCGGTTGCGAAACGCAGGATGGCGAGCATCGACACCACTGTCGATGATGGCCCACGAAAGTTTGCTGCAGTTTATTTCGAAGAGACGGCGCGCGGCATCCGCCTTCACGGCCATTGTCGATTTGGCAATGGAAACGGAAGCGGGCCGGTTCCGGGTTATGGTCCAGATAGGCGCCTCCCCTTTTCGACCGAAGGGCTGTAGACCCCTCACGAGATTTAAGCAGGCGTCGATCATCTCGCTGGAGGTGGGTAAGCCTTCTCGTGGATTCGTGGAACGGGCGGCGGCGCCAATCGTCCCAATCACCTTCATCATCCAAATCAGTTGTGGTTCTACTTTTCCGAGCAACTGCTCACTTGAAATTGGTGCTCCATCAATAACGCGCGCGATCGCATCCCTTACCTTTTTCTCTTTTAGAAAGAGCTGCAACTGTTTGCCATCTTCTTTCCAAACATAGCGCGCCCACCAGTCAGTCAGCGGCAACACCACGCGCACCAGTTCATGAAAACAAAGCCGTACGACGACCGTAGACTGGTTGTAGGCGATGTCTGATCCGCTTTCGTCGTCGCAGGGAAACTTCTTAGCGGCGTCAGATTCTTGTTCCGTTTTAAGGCGATCCTCGACCACTTGCGCAACGCGGCCAGGTGACGCTGCATAATGCGGATTCAGTAGGAGGTCCACCTTCC
>DATJKO010000441.1:0-1923 GCA_035491355.1 Pyrinomonadaceae bacterium | reverse complement strand
TGAACTCGATTCGCGCGCCTGGCCGAAACGCGTCGAACGCCACTACTCGCTCGTTCCGACTACGTGCTTCAACTGCGAGTCGGCGTGCGGTCTGCTTGCTTACGTCGACAAGCTCACCGGCGAGATTCAGAAGTTTGAAGGTAACCCCGAACACCCCGGTTCGCGCGGTCGCAACTGCGCCAAAGGTCCGGCGACGCTCAACCAGGTAACCGATCCCGATCGCATTCTTCATCCACTCAAACGCACCGGCAAACGAGGCGCCGGCCAGTGGGAGAAGACCACTTGGGACGAAGCACTCGACACGATCGCCGCACGCATTCGCAAAGCCATCGTCGAAAACCGTCGTCAGGAGATCATGTATCACGTTGGTCGCCCCGGCGAAGACGGTTTCACCGAACGCATTCTCGCGGCCTGGGGCATCGACGGTCACAACTCGCATACAAACATCTGTTCGTCAGGCAGTCGTGAAGGTTATCAACTGTGGATGGGACTCGATCGCCCCAGTCCGGATCACGCAAACGCGAAGGTCATACTCCTGATCAGCGCGCACCTCGAGTCGGGTCACTACTTCAATCCGCACGCGCAACGCGTCATTGATGGGAAAGCAAATGGTGCGAAGCTGATCGTGTTTGACACGCGGCTGTCGCATACGGCGACACACGCGGATTACTGGGTGTCGCCCTATCCGGGATCGGAAGCGGCGATGCTGCTGGCAATCGCGAATTATCTGATCCAGAACAATCTTTACGATCGTGAGTTTGTTTCAACCTGGTGGAACTGGAAGGAGTTTCTTGTAGCCGACGGAAGTGCAGTCGACTTCGAGACTTTCGAAACACGACTTAAAGAGATCTACAGCGAATACACGTTCGACTTTGCCGCCGCCGAGTCAGGTGTCGAGGCGAAGGTGATTGAAGAGATTGCCAGGCTGGTGGCTTCCGCCGGCACGCGTTTTTCGAGTCACAACTGGCGCAGCGTTTCTTCCGGCGTAAGCGGCGGGTGGTCTGTCGCGCGTTGTCTCTTCTTGTTGAATGCACTGCTCGGTGCAGTCGCGACTGAAGGCGGCGTTTACCCGAACGCGTGGAACAAGTTTGTACCGCGCCCGATTTACACGCCACCGCATCCACAGATGTGGAACGAGACGACGTGGCCTCGCGAATATCCGCTATCGATGAATGAGATGTCGTTTCTACTGCCGCATTTTTTGAAAGAGGGTCGCAGCAAACTCGACGTCTATTTCACGCGCGTCTACAACCCCGTCTGGACCAACCCCGATGGGTTCTCATGGATCGAGATGCTTACAGATCCGGATCTCGTCGGTTGTTACGTCGCGCTGACGCCGACGTGGAACGAGACTGCTTACTACGCTGACTACGTGTTGCCGATGGGTGTCGCCTCGGAACGTCACGATCTTCATTCGTACGAGACGCACGATTCGCAGTGGCTTGGGTTTCGCCAGCCGGTGATGAAAGCGCTGCGTCAACGCGACGGGCAGAAGGTCGACGACACGCGCGACGTCAATCCCGGCGAGGTGTGGGAAGAGAACGAGTTCTGGCTCGAGTTGACCTGGCGCATCGATCCCGACGGCAGTTTGGGAATCAGACAATACGCGGAGTCGAAAAAAAATCCCGGCACACGACTCGGAATCGATGAGTATTACGCTTGGATCTTTGAGAACTCCGTTCCTGGTCTGCCCGATCGTGCCGCCGCCGAGGAACTGACGCCGCTCGAATTCATGCGTCGCTACGGAGCGTATGAAGTCAAACAGAAGATCGGCCCGATTTACGCTCATACAGTTCCGGCGGAAGAGCTGGACGATGCACAGGAGGACAGTTTCGGACGCGTGTTTACTCGAGCGGCAAAACCAGCCGGACCAAACATCGTTCCCCTGCCGCTGCCTGACGGCGACGCAGATGGACGTCGTCT
>DATJKO010000440.1:0-2655 GCA_035491355.1 Pyrinomonadaceae bacterium | reverse complement strand
ATTGTCTTGCCTAACGCTGACAAAATGAGCTCCACACCCAATTCAGCGGTCTTGTTGTTGACGTCGAGCGCTGTGTTGATTTCTACGAGCTCGAGATAACTCATACCGCCGGCTTCCGCGATCTTCTCCATGCCCAGGTGCGCTTCGCGATAAGTCAGTCCCCCACGCACAAGCGTCCCAGAGCCTGGTGCATCACCGGGATCCAAGGCATCGACGTCGAACGTCACACCATAACCGCCACTGCCGCGCGAAGCGATCTTAATCGCCTCGTCCATGCACGCAGCCATACCTCGTTCGTCAATCTCGCGCATCGTAAAGAACCGAATCCCCGACTTGCGAATCAACTCTTTCTCACCAGGATCGATATCACGCGCGCCGACGTGAACGCACAGACGCGGATCGACCTTCGGCGCGAATCCGGCGACGTTCGTCAGTTCCGGTGCGCCATAACCGAGGAGCACGGCCAGCGGCATACCGTGAATGTTGCCGGACGGAGTCGTCTCGGGCGTATTGATGTCGGCGTGAGCATCGAACCAGATGAGACCCAACGTCTCATCTCGTTTCTTGAAGTGGGAGGCGGCTCCGGCAAACGATCCGATGGCGATTGAATGGTCTCCACCGACCACCAGCGGCAGCTCGCGAGCTTCAAGTATTCCTTCAACTTCACCCGCTAACTGTTCGCAGGCATTGCTGATCTCGCGAACGTACTTGAGTTTATCGCCAGCCTCAGGCACTGATTGCGGACGTTCGAGACGCAGGTCGCCGAGATCGCGAACGGAATATCCCATACGCTCGATTCGCTGCTGCAAGCGTGCAACCCGGAGCGCCGCCGGACCAATGTCCACGCCGGCCATGCTCGCGCCATACCCCAGCGGCACACCCAATATCGCAACCGTCTTGTTCCCGTTGACACTCACCTGGAAAACTCAACCACCCAGATTCAAATTGAACCCGCCGCCGCCACCCTGGCTCGGGAAGAACGGCTTGAGCAGACCTGCCAGCGCCGCCAGATTGCGCGTTTGAATCAACAACTCTCCCGGTCCGCTGAACTCCGCGACAATTCCCTCACCGCTCATCATACTGCGGAAGAACCCCGACGCCGCCTTGCGCAACGTGTATTGCGTCGTGCCTTCCCACGCCACCAGGTGACCAGTGTCGACGACGTAGCGCTCACCGGGTCGCAGCCGCTTGCGATGGATCGCGCCAAAGGACGAAACGAGCAGCAGTCCCTGTCCCTGAACCATCAGCACGAACAGTCCCTCACCGGAGAAGAATGATTTCGCGCCGCCCCACTTCGTATCCACAGTCAGACTGGAGTCACCCGCGAGATACGAACTCGACTGCACAAAGAACGGCTGACCGCTGAGTTCAATCGCCGCGACATCACCCGGTGCGCCAGGCGCGAGTGTTACTTCCCCTGGACCACCACGAGCAGTGAAAGTCGATATGAATGCTGACTCGCCACCCGCGGCACGTTTGATTGCGCCGAACAGACCGCCCTTCATCTGCGACTGAAGTTCAACGTTCGCTGACATCGAGACCATCGCACCTGCCTCTGCCTGGATCGACTGTTCGGCCTGGAGTTGCAGCACCGCGAGTGAGAACGACGGCTGATGCAGCACTTCATAGCTGTAACCGCGTCCTTGTCCGCGCGAGTCCTGATCGATGTTGATGCTGTGAGCGCCTTGATTCATCGGTTGTGTCGCAGTCGCGTCCAGCCGATGGCCACACGCACCGCAGAACGTCGCATTGGCCATCAGTTGAGCACCACACTTCGGACATTTCATAATCCCACCCACTCCTTACGGTCTGATTCGATATAGCATGCGCGGGAACGGAATCGTTTCGCGAATGTGCTCGATGCCGCACATCCACGCCGTGCATCGTTCGATTCCCATGCCGAATCCAGCATGCGGCACACTGCCGTAGCGCCGTAGATCGAGATACCACTGGAAAGCTTCTTCCGGAAGTTCGTGCAAGGCTATTTGTTGCTGCAGAAACTCGAGTGACGTAGCGCGTTCGCCGCCGCCAATCACTTCACCGTATCCTTCCGGCGCCAGCACATCGACACCTAACGCGAGCTCCGCCCGTTCCGGATCGCGGGCCATGTAGAAGGCTTTGACGGCGGCCGGATAGTGATGGACCATCACCGGTTTGTCGAACTGGCTCGAGATGTAAGTCTCGTCCGGGGCGCCGAAGTCACCGCCCCATTCAAACTTCGATTCCATCGCGCCTTTCTCGAAACCTTCATGCAGCATCTTCACCGCATCGTCGTAGTGAAGCCGCGGAAATGGCGCGACAATCGCTTCGAGCTTCGCAGGATCGCGTTCGAGCACTTTCAACTCTTCCCCGCGGTCGGCAAGCACGCGCGTCGCGATGTACGAGAGCATCCGCTCCGAAAGGTTCATCACATCGTCGAGCGTGGAGTAGGCCATTTCGGGTTCGACCATCCAGAACTCGGTCAGATGCCGGCGTGTTTTCGACTTCTCGGCGCGAAACGTCGGGCCAAAGCAGTACACGCGGCCCAGGGCCATCGCGTTGGCTTCGTTGTACAGCTGTCCACTTTGCGTCAAGTACGCTGTTTGATCTTCGAAGTACTGCGCCGGGAACAGCGTCGTCGTGCCTTCGCACGCCGCGGGCGTGAAAATCGGCGTG
>DATJKO010000439.1:0-3059 GCA_035491355.1 Pyrinomonadaceae bacterium | reverse complement strand
CAAAGCCGGCATCTTTCGCGGTATTCTGCGCGGCCACGTAGGCTTCTTCGGTCAGGCGCTTCAGGTACTCTTCGGTTTTTACTCGCATCACGAGATGCGAGCCACCCTGAAGATCGAGTCCGAGATGGATGTTCGACTTCATCGTGGCCTTGATTCCCGACCAGGTGAAATCCTGGAGCGTTGGCTTGCGACGTGGACCGATTACGAGATACAGACCCGCCAGCGTAACTAAAACGATAATGATGGTGCGGTGAAGGAGGTGCTTTTTCTTCATCTTAAAGCTCGTGACTTAACCGGGTTGCTTGGTTTCCTCGTCGATGCCGGCGATGGCGGAACGAGCGATTTCCAGGATCGACTTGTCGGCGCTCCGGATCAGGAAACTGGTGTCGCGCACCGTGGTGATCACGCCAATGACGCCGCCAGTGGTAACGACGCGGTCGCCGATCTTCAGCGTGGCAATCGTGTCTTGAAGTTGTCGTTGCCGCTTCTGTTGGGGCCTTATTAAAAGGACGTAGAAGATAACGATAATTAGAAGGAACGGCAGGAACTGCATTAATCCGCCTACGCCGCTCTGAAAGAAGATCAGGAAAGTGTGCATTTAGTTTTTGATTGTTAACACAAACAAGCGGCGAGGAGCGAACCACTATTCACCATTCGCACTCAGCCGCTCGGTGAACTCTCGCCGAAATTTAGGGAAATCGCCAGACCGGATAGATTGCCTCACGCCTCGCATGGTGTCAAGGAAGAAGGCCAGATTGTGGTGAGTTAACAGGATACTCGCCAGCATTTCCCCGCTCATATATAGATGCCTGAGGTAGGAGCGAGAATGTCGCCGGCATACCGAGCAGGAGCACGACTCGTCAAGTGGTCGATTGTCCTGCGCCCACTGCGCGTTCTTGATGTTTAGCTTGCCGCGCGAAGTAAACGCCTGACCCGTTCGTCCATTGCGGGTCGGCAAAACGCAATCGAACATGTCAACCCCGCGAGCCACGGATTCGACGAGATCTTCAGGCGTGCCAACACCCATCAGGTATCGCGGCGCATCTTTCGGCATTTTCGGCGCGATCTCGTCGATTACGTCAAACATCACCTGCTTTTCCTCGCCAACGCTCAATCCGCCAATGGCGTAACCGTCGAAACCGATATCCACTGTTTGTTCGAGACTGTGGTGTCGCAAATCGAGGTGACCGGCGCCCTGAACAATGCCGAACAATGCCTGGGCGCCGCTGAGTCCATCGGCATCGAGAACCCGCCCCGTGTCGGCTCCCTCCGCCTGAAGTTGAGTGAATGCTGTCTTCGACCGCCGCGCCCAACGCGTGGTCAACTGCATGCTACGCTCAGTCTCTTCGTGACTCGCAGCGCCTGGCGCGCACTCGTCAAACACCATCACGATGTCTGAACCGAGCGCCGCCTGAACGTCCATCGACACTTCCGGCGACAGAAATCGCAGCGAACCATCAACGTGAGACCTGAACTCCGTACCTTCCTCGCTGATTTTGCGCAACGCGCCCAAACTCCAGACTTGGAAACCGCCGGAATCAGTTAGCAGTGCTCGCTCCCAACCGATAAACCGGTGAAGTCCACCAGCGGCTTTGATCACGTCGATGCCGGGCCGCAGCCAAAGATGGTAGGTGTTGCCAAGGATGATCCGTGCGTTGAGATCGTCCGATTCGAGTTCTTCGAAACGAATTCCCTTGACCGTGCCGGCGGTACCGACCGGCATGAAGACGGGCGTCTCGATCGGACCGCGACGAGTAGTCAACACACCCGCGCGTGCCTCGCCCTCTTCGGAGTGGATTTCGAAACGTAATGGAGGTCGGTTCATGCTTGGCTAAGAAAGCTCCCGCAAAGGCGCAAAGGCGCAAAGAAAGAAAGGCATTAGAACTCTTAGAACGAACCGACCCAGCTGCCAGTCCTTCCTTTGCGGCTTTGCGCCTTTGCGGGAGCTACCGTTTTGGCTTCTGTTTGTGTTTTTCAATGATTCGTAGCGGCGTCGCGAAGAAGTCGAACTCTTCGCGCAGACGATTCAGCAGGTAGCGTTCGTATGAAAAATGCAGACCGGGCTTGCCGCCGGACGTGAAGACCACAAATGTCGGCGGTCGGATTCCAACCTGCGTCAAATACTGAACTTTCAATCGCGAAAAACCGCTCCTTCCGGGTGATGGCGCGGTTCCACCACGCGGCTGCGCCACCGCCTTCTCGAAAAAGTCGTTCAACTGCGACGTCGCTATGCGCCGGTTACGCGCTTCATCGGCTTGCAAGACCAACGGCAGAATTCGATCGACTCGTTGTCCGGAAAGCGCGGACATCGTGATTACGGGCGCCCAATCGAGAAACTTCATCTTGTCGCGCAAGCTTCGTTCGAACTCAAACGCCGTGCTCGTTTCTTTGTCTTTCAGGGCGTCCCATTTATTCACGGCGATGATGATCGAGCATCCGGCGTCTAGAGCATAACCTGCGATATTCGCGTCGAGCGCAGTCACCCCCTCCTCGGCGTCCACGATTACGATCGCGACATCCGCACGTTCGAGACTCTTGCGCGCCATGATGACTGACAACTTCTCCGCCATCTGGTCCGTCCTGCCCTTGCGACGTATGCCCGCCGTGTCGATCAGCCGGAAGTTTCGTTCGGGTGTTTTGAGCACCGTGTCGATCGCGTCCCGCGTCGTTCCCGCTACGGGTGAAACGATGACGCGGTCTTCGCCGAGTATGCGATTCAACAACGACGACTTTCCTACATTCGGCCGGCCGACGATCGCGAGTCGCAGTTCACGCTGCTCCATCGTTTCGGCTTCGACGGTTTCATGCTCCAATGTTTCGACGATTCGATCGAGCAGTTCGCCAACTCCGATTCCCTGCTCCGCTGAGATCGCAAACACGTCGTCGAAACCGAAGCGATAAAACTCGGTGCTCTCACTTTCGAGTTTTGCAGAGTCGGTTTTGTTCGCGGCTATCAACACCGGCTTTCCAGTTGAACGCAGTAGCGCGGCGAGCTCTTCGTCGAGCTGCGTTATTCCGGCGCGCGCATCCACTACCCACACCAACAACTGGGACTCACC
>DATJKO010000438.1:0-6466 GCA_035491355.1 Pyrinomonadaceae bacterium | reverse complement strand
TGAACCAGCTACCGTAGTCCGTGGTGTTCCAGGTGTCCCTTTTGGCTTTCGCAAACTCGTCTCGGTTCTGTTGCACGCGTTCAGTCATTCTCCAACTCCAAAGTATTGTTCCAGTGTGTCCTTGTCGTCCGGTCTGATCTGCAACTCTTTCAACTGCGACGGAGAGAAGAACTTCATGCCTTGTCCTTCGCTGAGTGTCAACTCGTCAAGGCGCGCTGACAGCTCACCGGCGAAGGCAAACTCTCGTTTGTTGTTCTGCACAAACTCACGAAACAGACCAAAGTTACGCATGTCAAAGTCGATCTCTTCTTTCACCTCACGGGCGACTGCTGTTTCAGGCGACTCTCCGTCTTCGATTGTTCCGCCAAAGAGAGACCAGTGACCGGGATAACGGATGGCAGGGTTGTCGTCGCGTTGTTGCAGCAGCACCTGACCTTGCGCGTTGATTAAGATCGCGCTGACTCCCTGGGCGTTCGTCTCGTTTAATTGCTTTCGAAGCTCCAGATATTCGTCTATGTCTGCGGGCGCGGAAAAATCATAACGCATTCCGCGCAGCAGATAGAGCAGGCCGCTTGGTATGCGCTCGAGGTAGTCGCGAAAGATATGTTCGCGATTAGAGAACGAAGGCAAAAAGTCAAGCGCTTCACGTTTGAAAAATGTGCAGCCGGTTGAATTGATCGCGAGTCCCGAAGTCATATCGTTTGTCGTTCGATAGTCGTAGACGTTCGCGTCGAAGTTTCTATGGGCGGAGGTGTAATACGACTTTCGATCGCGTTGGGTGTTAGGCGTGACCGTTGCGACCAGTAGAAACCCGGACTTATTCAATTCAAAAACTTCGCGCGCGCGGATGAGATCTGTGTCATCCGTGTAAACATTATCCGGGCATAACACGACGAAATCATCATCGGGCCTGGCGGTTGCAATGGCGTGAGCCAAGCCGAGTGGTCGCTCCTGATAAGCGATGTCGACTCCGAGACTAAGTTCAACAATCTGCTGTCCCAAATGTCCGACGACAACCACAATGCGGGAAACGCCAATCGTCTTCAGCGTCTCGATGGATCGCTCAAGCAGCGTGCGTCCCTCGACCTCGATCAATGCCTTCGGGATCGAAGCGCCGACTTCTCCCATTCTTGTTGCTCGTCCAGCCGCGGGAATTACACCTGTTAGACCCATTGTTCGACCTTACAACTCGACTGCGCGGCCCGACCTCAGCGCCGTTTGTGTTGCTTCGAGCACGGCCACGACGTCGCGCGCGTGTTGTGGTCCAGTCAGGGGTTGCTGGCCAGTGCGCAGGCATTCGAGAAAATGCGCGGATTCGGTTTTGAGGGGTTCCTGGAAAGAAATCCTGGGGAGCAGTATGTCGCCGGTGCGGTGAATCAACTGGTAATCGCCTGATTGATCGTAGTCCATGCGCTCGCCGATTTTGGGCACACGGTCGACGCCTTTGTCGTAGATCTTGATCTTGTCGTCGCTGACGTCGTCGTAGACCACCATCTTGCGACTGCCGACCAGCGTCATCTTGCGAATCTTGCCGGGGTCGAGCCAACTCACATGAATATGCCCCGTCACGCCGCTGGCCCACTTCAACGTTGCGAACACAACGTCTTCAATGCCGGGCTGAATGTAGCTGACACCGACTGCGGAGACCGACACCGGAAGCTCGTCGTTCATCAGGTACATCATGATACTGACGTCGTGCGGCGCGAGGTTCCACCACGCGTTCACGTCGGAACGAACCTGGCCCAGGTTCAAACGCTGGCTGTAAATGTAATAAAGCTGGCCCAAACTCTCGTCTGCCAACAGCTTCTTCGCGTAGCGGACGGCGGCGTTGTACAGAAAGGTGTGACCGACCATCAACGTCTTGCCGGCCTTTGCGGCGAGACTCACCAACTCATCGGCTTGCTCGGTACTTGTCGCCAATGGTTTTTCGACGAAGACGTGTTTGCCGCTTTCGAGTGCCTGTTTCGCGAGGGCGTGATGCGAGGCGGCAGGCGTGGCGACGATAACGGCGTCAACTTCTGCGTCGTTAAGCAGCGCATCGAGTTCGGAAACTACTTCGGAGCGCGGAAAGTTGGCGCGCACGTAAGTCTGCCGTTCGGGATTTACCTCGGCAACGTACTTTACCCAGCAGCCCGGCTGCGCCGAGAAGTTGCGCAACACGTTTGGACCCCAGTAACCGCAGCCGATCTGGCCGATGGTGATCTTGTCAGACATTTGAACTTACAGTTTCCCGCTTGCTGATGACGCGTGGTTTACCGGCGACCACGATCGAGTCGTCGTCAATGGTTTCGCTGCCGAGCGTCGTTCGGATACCGAGGATGCAACGATTGCCGACGCGGGCGCCTTTCGTGATCGTCACTTCTTTCCCGATCCACACGTCGTCGCCGATGAACACCGGACTGGTCGACGGTTTCGTTACTTCGTAAACACCTTCGGGGTAACAGTGCTCGATCCGTTCGCGGCGTTCGCGCCAGTCGGTCGAGTGCGTGTTCGTGTCGTAGATGCAAACGCGGTAGGAGATCATGTTGTACGAACCGATGTCAACTTGTTGTTCGCAACGAATCTCACTGTCATAAGCGATGCCAGTGTAACGTCCAATCGTCAGCGTGCCGCCGAAGCGCACCAGCACGGCGGTCGACATGACGTGAGCGCGATCCTGAAGGTGAAACGTTCCGTTGTCGACGTTGACCGAACTGTGAGGGGAGACGGGACTGTTGATGATCGCGCCTTCGCCGATCTCGACCGAGCCACCGTTGATCACGAGGAACGACGTCTTTGAGAGCCGGCTGTTTTTCTTGAACACGACCGTGCATTCGTCGCCGATTGTCATGTCCGAATCGATTACAACGCCCGCTTCGATCGTTACCGCCGAGTCTCGACCCACGACGATGTTGCCGCTGACGAGCTTCGCATCTTTGCTGACAACAAAACTCGACGACGGATGGACGCGAATCCGCGTCCGGCCACCTGTCAAAGTAACCAACATACGTCTGGCAGTTTCACGACCTCGCATAAGTCACTTCGTCTTTTGCGCCTTCGCGTCTTTCCGGGAAACCTTCCCCGCATCCCCGCGTCCCTCTTCCCCGCGTCCCCGCGTCACTCCTTCCCCGCGTCCGTCTGCCTGGATCCGTTCAGCGTCCACTCCTGTTCCAGCAAAACTCCCGAGTGCGTCGGCGGCGGCATGCGTCCGGTGCCGTAAAAGTCGCCCGGCTCGACCACGATCGTCACAGCCTGTTGAATCCAATCGAGAATGACGTCGTTAGAACGAATGATCAGCCCCGCGGTGTAATTGCCCGGCATCAGCGGGAGCTTCTTGATCTTGCACGTAAAGTAGCCGTCGCGCGCAATCGACTCAAACGTGTCGCCGGCTACCTGATTGCTGAGCATGCTAACAAACCCGCCGGAGTTCGACGTAATTCCGATCGCCACCGCCACATTCTGCACGCTGGTGTCTTCGCTCGAGTAGTAAATTCGAAAGTGGGTCTCCTGCCCGGTCGCGAGGTACTCGAGTTCGTTCCCCTGACCGTCAAACGTCGCAAAGTCTTTAATGCGAACTCGCCCGTTGCCTTGTCGATCCGTGCGCTCGGCGAGCCTGGTCTTCGTCATCTGGTGGACTTGGGAAAGATACTGTTGCACCGCGCCTTCGACACTGCCGAGCGGATACTCCACCTTTCCCTCCCACAACACCATCGCCTTCGTGCACAGCGACGACACCGCCGCCATGTTGTGACTCACGAAGATCACTGTTCGGCCCGTGCTCGCGACATCGCGCATTCGCCCCAGGCATTTCTTCTGAAACGCCGCGTCGCCGACCGCCAGCACTTCATCGACCACCAGGATCTCCGGCTCGAGATGCGCAGCGACGGCGAAGGCGAGCCGCACGTACATGCCGCTGCTGTATCGTTTGACCGGCGTATCAATAAACTTCTCAACTTCAGCGAACGCGACGATCTCGTCAAACTTCGTTTCGATTTCGCGCCGCGACATGCCGAGGATCGAACCGTTGAGATAGATGTTCTCGCGACCAGTTAGCTCAGGATGAAATCCGGTGCCGACTTCGAGCAGGCTCGCTACGCGGCCGTAAAGTTCAACGCGACCGGAAGTCGGCTCGACGATTCGCGAAAGCACTTTCAACAGCGTCGACTTGCCCGCACCGTTGCGGCCGATGATGCCGACGACATCGCCGGGCGTAACTTCGAAGCTCACATCGCTCAGCGCCCAAAGTTTTTCCGAACCGCTGTTGCCGCGGCGCAGGTAACGCACCGGTTTGCGCAGCGACTCCATCAGCGTTTCGCGCAACGTTGAGTAGGCTGCGCCCGATCCGCCCAGGTAATAGAGCTTGCTTAGACCTTCCACTCTGATGATCGGTCTCATGCGGCGTGTGAGTTGTCAGATGATGTCGGCAAAAGTTCGTTCTGCCTTGCCAAAAGAATAGATCGAGTAGAACAACATCACGATCGTCAGCGCGGTTGCTACGCCGAGGGCGGGCCAGTCAAAGGGAAGTCCGAAGAGTGCGGCTCGATAGCCTTCGATGATCCCCGACATCGGATTGAACATCAGTACCCAGCGCCATTTCGCCGGCACCGAGGACGAGGGAAGGATCACAGACGAAACGAAGAGCCACAGTTGAATGAGAAACGGCAACGCAAAACGAACGTCGCGGTACTTGACGTTCAAGGCCGACATCCACGTGCCGACTCCGAGTCCGAACAATGCCGTGAGCAGGACCAGCGCCGGCAGGAATAACACCTGCGTTGTGAGCGGTACACGGTAGTAAAACATCAACACGATCAGCAGCCCGAACGCGAGAACGAAATCGACGAGACCCGCGAGCATCGCGGCGGCCGGGACGATCAGCCTGGGGAAGTAAACTTTTGTGATCAGGTGCGCGCTGCCGACGAGACTGTTGCCGCTGGCGGTGATCGTGTTGGAGAAGAACGTCCAGGGGACGAGACCGGCGAGGGCGAATATCGGGTACGGCACGCCGGCCGAATCGACTCCGGCGAGCCGGCCGAAGAAGATCGTAAAGATGATCATCATGAACAGCGGTTGGAGTATGGCCCACGCTGCTCCGAGGAGCGTCTGTTTGTACCGGACCTTAACGTCGCGCCACGTCAGAAAAAACAGCAGCTCCCGGTACGCCCAGATATCGCTGAGATTGATCAGGTTCCACTTGTTGTTTGCTTGAATAACAACCAGGGGCTCGTCAGGGAGATGCAGAGTGGTGCCTGATGCTTGAGAGTTCTCGGCGGAGATAGCGCTGGCGACGGGGATTGTTTGCGGTGCAGTCTGCTTCATTAGACGAGCATGACAGTCTAGCGATGGTGTCCAGTACGGTCAACCGTACGTCAAGACTGGCGTGTCGTAATCTCAACTCTGCTATCTCTGCATTCCTCTGCTGCTCGGCGGTTATCCTGCTTTTACTCCATATTAACCGCAGATGGCGCAGAGGAACTTAGAGATATGCGGAGAAGATTCTCAAAGTAGGCCACTACCAGACTTACTCTCCCAGTGACTTAAGCCCGCGGATTTGTTCAAGACGAGCGCGGATTTGAAGGCCGACGGTGGAGGGGGAGTAGAGCGAGAGGATGGTTTGTTGGGCTTGATGGCCGAGGCGGGGGCCGAGGGATGGATCGGCTACCAGTTTTTTCATCCAGTGGGAGGCTTGATCGAGGTCGGGTTCGGCCCAGTGTTGATGCGCTTTGTATGGGCCGTAGTCCTGGCCGAGTTTGACAAGCTCGTAGTCGATGGCGATCGAGTTGTCGGGTGTCATGTAGTCGACGCTGCCCGACCAGTTCGTAATGATCGCCGGCTTCGCGAGACTCATAGCCTCCGCAGGTCCGAGTCCGAACCCTTCAGCGCGGTGCAATGAGACGAAGCAGTCGCAGACCTTGATCAGTGACGTCACTTCCGCCCGGTTCATGATGCGGTCCATGATGAAGACGTTCTCTCGTCCGGCCATCTCTTCACGCACCGACTGCAATAGCGGAACGCTATAGTCAGGATTGTTGAACTTCATCACCAGCCCGACTCGATTATCCGTTGCCTCGAACGCCGCTTTGAATGCGCGCAACACGCCGAGCGGGTTCTTTCGTTGCAACACACTGTTCGTGTCAAACATCGCCAGGAATAGATAGCGATCTTCCGGAAGAGAAAGCTGATCCCGCGTTAAGCCCGCCTCGTCACTCAACATCACCACGGGAGGCATGCGCACGACCGGCACCGGAGACTTGCGCGACACAGCGTCGGCGATAAACTGCGACGCGGCCCACACTTCATCCACATACTCAAACTCTTTCAACCATTCATCCGGCAACTCCGCCAACTCCCAGTACCAGTTTGCGATGACGTAACGCTCGCCGAGCACGTTCAGCGGCGCCTGCGTTCGCAAATGAAAACTGTTGTCCGGATTTACACAAACGATCGTCGTGTCGTAATCAGAACGTCGCGTCTCTTTACGCGACCA
>DATJKO010000437.1:0-4173 GCA_035491355.1 Pyrinomonadaceae bacterium | reverse complement strand
GGTCAGTAGTCAGTAGTCAGTAGTCAGTCGCCGGTGAATCTAGTGAAACTGACCACTGACCACTGACCACTGACAAAGAACAAAGATGCCCAATCGAACTCCAGCCCTCCTCGCACTCGAAGACGGCCGTAAATTTCGTGGCAGCTCCTGGGCTGCCGAAGGCGAAGTTTGCGGCGAGATGGTTTTCAACACGTCCATGACCGGTTACCAGGAAGTGCTGACTGATCCGTCCTACGCGGGACAGATCGTTTGCATGACGTACCCGCTCATCGGCAACTACGGCGTTAACGAGCTCGACTCCGAATCGTCGCGGCCCTGGGTCGAAGGATTTGTCGTGCGCGAAGCAAGCCGCATGTATTCCAACTGGCGTGCTGAAGACAGCCTCCACGAATATCTACAACACTGGAACATCGTCGCCATCGAAGGCATCGATACACGCGCGTTGGTTCGTCACATCCGCGACAAAGGCGCAATGCGCGCCTGCCTTTCCACGATCGATCTCAACGAAGACAGTCTGATCGAGAAGGCGCGGCGGTCTCCATCAATGGAGAACCGCGAGCTGGCGAGCGTGGTCAGTACGAAAGAACCGTACGACTTTCCCGCGGTGGGCCAGGAACGTTTTCACGTTGTGTGTTACGACTTCGGCGTGAAGCGAAACTCCTTGCGCGAACTGGCGGAGCGCGGAGTGAGAACGACTGTCGTGCCCTCTTCGACACCGGCGAATGAAGTGCTGGCTATGCAGCCTGACGGAATCTTCTTGTCGAATGGACCAGGCGATCCGGCGTCGATGGATAGGGAAGTGACGGAGATTCGACAGCTACTGAACGCGAGCGTGCCGATGTTCGGCATCTGTTTCGGACATCAATTGCTGGGACGAGCGTTTGGTGCGAAGACGTTCAAGCTAGTCTTCGGTCATCGGGGTGGTAATCAGCCGGTGAAAGAAGTGTCGGGCCGCGGCGTCGAAATCACAGCGCATAATCACGGCTTCGCAGTCAAAGCCGACACGCTGCCGGCGGACGTTGAAGTGACGCATATCAATCTCAACGATCAGTGCGTCGAAGGCATGCGTCATCGCACGTTGCCCGTTATTTCAGTGCAGTATCATCCTGAAGCTGCGCCTGGACCTCACGACGCGAAGCATCATTTCCAGCGCTTCATCTCGCTGATGAACGCTAAAATCGAAAACCAACTCCCGCGCTGAGTTGAAGTTGATGCGTGACGACTGACTCGCCCCGCACCGTTTCGGGGATGAACCCGATTATTGTTGGGCCATACCTGATCATCGTATCGCCGGCGTCGAAGCGCGCGAAGACACGCGGCGACGCGTAAAACTCCAGCACCCCACCCACATCCAGCGAAAAATGCGTCGCCCTGGCGAAGTGCGAGCGTAGTATGAAGAACGGTGGGTCTACGCCGTCGATGATGAATGCGTTGCTGAAACTGACGATACCCGGTCGAGCTTTTACAAAGAAACCAAAGTGCTCGAAGCGTTTGCCGAACTTTGGTCCCGCCTGGAGCTGGAACATTCGACCGCCGGCCTCCATGTTGAAGAACTCACCGAGGCGTGCGGGGTAATAGTCGGCTTGAACTTCAGCGGCGATGTGCGGAGTGAAGTTGTAACCGATGCGAGTTCCCAGGCCGGCGTGCGTGTTGTACCCGAAGCCAAAGTTGTCGATGGACCCGTCAAGCGCAATTCCTTGCGAGAAATCCCGCAGGCTCATTGAAGAGAACTGAGCGCCAACTTCCACCTTCCGCTCTTTGCCTGCCGAGTGTGAATCAATCCCGTCACTTGTTTTCGGATTCAGATAACGAAACGCGATTCCCGCGCTGAATTGAAACTTGTGCGAGAGGCGATCCACTCCCGGCGAATCACCAAATGGGACCACCGGCGTGTCGCCGTAATGGACCATCGTATCGCCGAGATCGAATCGCGCCAGTATTCCTCGCGACGGATAAAACTCAACCACGGCGCCAACATCCATCGAGAAGAAGTTTCGACGTCGTTTCTCGAGGATGGGAAATGTGACTACCGGACCGTTGCCTTGAAACGGGAAAGTTACGGATCCGGTTTGCGTGAGTATCTCGCCGAACGTCACAAATCCCGGGCGCGCTTTGGCGAACAGACCAAACTTCTGAAATCTTTTGCCTGCCTTCACGCCGAACTGTCCTTGCGCGAGGGTGCCGCCGCTGTTGAGCTCATTGAACTCTCGATGAGGAAAGAAGTCGCCTTCTGCTTCAACTGCGAGGTAGCGGTTGAGGTTGTAGCCAAATCTCACGCCGATCCCTACTTCCGAACGTGACTGATCGTTAAAGTCGAAAAACGGACTGATCTGCGGACCGATCGATATCGACGAAAAGTGGACGCCTAGTTCGATCTTCGCTGGTTCTTTTGATTGCTGCGGTTGCGGATCTTGTCCGCGCGCGAGGAACGGAACGGAGAAACACACACCAAGCAGCACGAGTGTAAGGACCAGGTGTTTTTGCATGTGAGATCCTTGATTGAGGTTTGCGACATTATTCTTCCAAGGGCCATTCGAGTTCGCCGGTGGTAAGGTCAGGCCGGGCGCGAACCATCTGTTCGGGTGTCGATTCGGCGTTTAGCTCGTTTTGCAAAGTTTCGGTGGCGACCGGGGTTGCCGGTGCTTCATCAAGCGACGGAGTGGGTTCGAGTAGATCGGCAAAACCCTCGCTGCCGCGATGTTCCAGCCAGTGCCGATAACTAACAGTCAGGATCGCCACCAAAGGAATCGCGAGGAAGATTCCGGCGACGCCCGCGAGTTTCTCGCCGGCGAGGATCGCAAAGATGACGGCCAGTGGATGAAGATGAATGCCCTGCCCGATCAAACGCGGGTAGATGAAATAGTCGTGGATGATTCGCAGCACGCCGAGAAACAGCAGCACGAGAAACGCGTTGAAAGGTCCGGCGTGCAGTATAGCCAGAATGGCCGCCATGATCGCGACAACGAGTGGGCCGACCAGCGGAATAAACTCAAAAACGCCCGCGATGAAACCCATCACCAGCCCGCCGGGTAAACCGAGCACCGTGAACCCAAGCGCACAAACGAAGCCGATGAATAAGCACGCGGTGAGTTGCGCGCGAATGTATGCGGCCAGCGTGCTGTTTACGTCTTGAAAAAACTCGTCACCACGCCAACGCCAGCGACCGCGCGGCAACATCAGCAACGCCGAACGTCGAAAACCCTCCGCGTCCTTCAATAGGAAAAACGCAAGAATCGGAATCAACACCAACCATGGCAGGTAAACCAAATACCCCAGCAACGCGCCCGCAAACTCAGTCCCTGTTTGACTGACTTCGTCGACTACTTTCGGGACGGCGTTGTTCATCGCATCCGCGACAGGTTTGGGCAGACGTCGAAGACGCCATTCGTCGACGACCTGCGGCGCCTTCTCCCCAACCGACTTCCAGTAAGCTTTCGACTGACTAATGAACTCCGGAAACTGATTACTCAAACTCGGCAGGACCACAAACACAGCGACGATGATCGCCGCGAGAATAATCAGATAGGAAATCGAGATTGCCGCCACTTTCGGTATCGCGACTTCACGTTTGCCGAAGGTTCTGGGCCGGCGTAAGAACTCGACGAGTGGTGAAACGAAGTAGGCGAAAAAGATTGAGAGAACCAGCAGCAGGATGATGCCGGTGATCTTCGAGATGATCCACAGCAGGCCGATGACGATAAGCAGAATGAAGATGACGCGCAGAATGACGCGCGTCGGAGGTCCGTACGCCTCTACCGCTGCCTTCGCCGCCGAAGCAGCAGCTTCTTTTGTTTCGTTCGCCGGCATCATATGAACCGGTCGGCGCTGATCAAATGCGCGAGTGCAACCGGCCGATCATCTCTCCCACGGCTTTCTGATCGTGAATACTCAAGCGTCTGAACTCGACCCCAAACGTATCGGGAGTCGCGTGATGGACTACTTCCCCCGCCAGCGACAACGCGTCGTCGCCATCCAATAACAACAGACCCAACTGGTCGCCGATTTTGACGTTCGGCGACGCAGGCAGGTTCGTTACGCGCACCCCGCCAAGGCTGATGTCCTGCGGCTCACCGATTCCGATTGACTCCTTAATGCTTTCGTCTTCGATGGCCAGCGTCAAGCGCGCCGTCACGTAGTAGCGCGGAAAACGTCTCCGATCAAAAGGAACTTCCT
>DATJKO010000436.1:0-1670 GCA_035491355.1 Pyrinomonadaceae bacterium | reverse complement strand
TACGCGATGTACTACACGCAGATCCGCTCGAACGCGGTCGCGGGCTATCTGGTCAATGGGCTGGACGGCCTTACGACCTACACCGCTGCTCCGGGCCAGGTAGGATTTCCGACGTGCCTCGTCGGCTCCTGCCTGCCGGTTCCGATCGATCCGGCAACGATTCCTGCTAACCAACTGCCGGCGCGCGACATCACCATCCGCGCGGGCTTGAGCGACTTCTATCGCGCACAGTTTGCGCGGTTCGGACTGAATTTCGATCGCCTGCCGAACTATCCGGACGAACTCGTGAATCCACGCAGTCAGGTCATAACGGCCGGCGTCGAGCGTGAGTTTTTTAAAGGCTTGTTCGTGGGCGCCGATTACGTTCATCAACACTGGAGCGATCTCGATCGCTCCGTCGATCTGAACGCGCCGACACCTTTTCCGCGCACCGCGCCGGGTCAGGTCAGAAGCGTTGCCAACGCCAGTCTGACGCGGCCGGTCAGCGGCGTGCGCCAGATAAACGTGATCATGAATCTCGGCGTCGCCGACTACGACGGTTTGCAGACACAGATCATTTATCGTGGCAACCGGCGGATGTACGCGGCGTTGAGTTACACGTTGTCGAAAGCGACCAACACCTTCGAACCTGACGGCAACGGCATTGGACCGACGGAGAGCAACATCACGCAGCTTGGTGAAATCGAACGTGGACGAAGCGTCGTCGATCAGCGTCACCGCGCGGTGGTCACTTTCAATTATCGCTTTCCGTGGAACATCACCGCCGGCACGGTGTCGATGTTTGCTTCGGCGCGTCCGTTCAACGCGGTGACGGGCGTCGACAACAACGGCGACGGCGTCAATAACGATCGTCCGGTCATCAATGGAGTGGTGATTGGTAAGTCTACTTTTCGCGGCACGCCGACTTCAGACGTGGCGGCATTTGTCGAGGATCGAATCCGGTTATCGGAACGGACCAGCCTGGTGCTCCGGCTGGAAGGTTTCAATCTCTTCAATCATGGAAACTTTCTCGGACGCGGTGTGACGAACTACAGCGACACCGGAGTGGCGGCGTCGACGTTTGGACAGTTTGTCAGCAACGTGGGTACGGCGACGAATGCGATTCCGGCGTTTGCGAACATCGACCCGCCGCGCATGTTTCAGATTCAGGCGCGTCTGGTGTTCTAGTTCGATGCTGAAAGATTAGACCGGAGGCACTTCCTCGAACGGCAGATCAGGTTGGAAACTCTTGTCGCGTCCGGCGACGTATAGTCGCATCACGAACCACAGGATTCCGAGTGACAGAACGATCCAGAAAGCTGCCCAGAAGATCGCCGGAATGCCTGTGACGTTTGCCATGTTGACGGCGTCGGTGTGGACCATGCGGGACGCGAATGGTGAGGACAACGAAAACAGGTCTTTCAGATTGAAGAGCGCGTTGAGCACGCACTGCACTGCCAGAAAACTCATGAAGAACGTTGCGACACGTGCACTCGCGAAACGCGCGATCAATATGAGCGCCGCCGAGAGCACAATGCCCGTCACCACCGTGAAGGGAATACCCGACCAACCAGACATCGAGTAAACCGGCTTGATGAGTCCGAAGATCATCGTGATCGCGAAAATATAAATGCCGGAAATCAACAATACGATGCGCGTGGCTACTGCCTTCCGAATCAGCACCAGCAACA
>DATJKO010000435.1:0-2588 GCA_035491355.1 Pyrinomonadaceae bacterium | reverse complement strand
GGCGACTGTTAAATTACGCGGTCTTTTTGTGCACTAAATTCTAGTCTGTGAGTACAAAGGAGTTGTTTTGACCACCGAATCCGGTTACCTGTTCACCTCCGAGTCCGTTACCGAAGGACATCCTGACAAGATCTCCGATCAAATTTCCGACGCTGTCCTGGACGCCGCACTTAATGCCGACCCCGCCGCACGCGTGGCTTGTGAAACATTAGTGACAACTGGCCTCGTCGTTATCGCCGGTGAAATCACCACTGACGCCGTTATCGACTACTCGAGAGTCGCACGCGAAACCATTCGTGAGATCGGTTATACGCGGGCCAAGTACGGTTTTGACGCTGATACCTGCAGCGTGTTGTCCGCCCTCGATCGCCAGTCGCCTGACATCGCGATGGGCGTTGATACCGGTGGCGCCGGCGACCAGGGATTGATGTTTGGTTTTGCCTGTAACGAGACTCCGGAGTTGATGCCGCTGCCGATCCAGTTGGCGCACGTGTTGGCACGTCGCCTGTCGGAAGTGCGCAAGTCGGGCGAGCTGCCCTATCTCCGCCCGGACGGAAAATCTCAGGTAACAGTTGAATACCGGGACGGCCGTCCGTTCCGGCTCGAAGCTGTCGTCATCTCGTCACAGCACTCGCCGGACGTTTCCAACGAGCAACTGCGTTCTGAGATCGAAGAGAAAGTAATCAAGCACTCCGTTTCGCCGGAACTGCTCGACAAAGACACGAAGTATCACATCAACCCAACCGGCCGTTTCGTCACTGGCGGACCGCAGGGCGATTCGGGTCTCACCGGCAGGAAGATTATCGTCGATACCTACGGTGGCTACGCACCACACGGCGGCGGCGCCTTCTCCGGAAAGGATCCGACAAAGGTCGATCGCTCTGCCGCTTACATGGCCCGCTACGTAGCGAAGAACATCGTCGCCGCCGGGCTAGCCGATCGCTGCCTGGTCCAACTCGCTTACGCTATCGGCGTCGCCGATCCGGTTTCGGTTCTCGTCGACACTGCCGGCACCGGACGCATCAGCGAAAGCGCATTGGCGAAGTTGGTCCGCGATAACTTCGAACTAACACCACGCGGAATTATTCAGGACCTGAACCTGCGCCGCCCGATCTACAAGGCGACAGCGGCATACGGCCATTTTGGTCGTAGCGAAGACGGCTTTACCTGGGAGAAGACCGACAAAGCCGAAACGCTGCGTGCGAGCGCGGGTATCTGAAACCTTCATTCAATAAAGGAATAGATCAAACATGAGTGCATCACCTGCCGTCGAATTCGACGTGAAAGATATTGGTTTGGCAAGTCATGGGAAGCAGCGCATCGAGTGGGCTGAGCGCGAGATGCCCGTACTGCGGCTGATTCGCGAGCGGTTCGCTGAAGAGAAGCCGTTAACTGGCGTAAAGCTTGTCGCCTGCGCGCACATCACGACCGAGACCGCGAACCTCGCGAGAGCGTTGCAGGCGGGCGGCGCGGAAGCGGTGTTGATCGCTTCCAATCCCCTGTCCACGCAGGACGACGTCGCGGCGTCGCTCGTTTCCGACTGGGGTATTCCGGTTTACGCGATCAAAGGCGAGTCGACTGACACCTACAATCGTCACGTGCGCACCGCGCTCGATTCACATCCTGACATCATCATCGATGATGGTTCGGACGTCGTTGCAACCCTGCTGAAAGAACGCGCCGACCAGGTCAAAGAAATCATTGGTTCGACCGAAGAAACAACCACCGGCATTCAACGTCTGTACGCAATGCAGACTGCTGGTGTTTTGCCGTTCCCGTCAATCGCGGTGAACAACGCGCAGACGAAGCACTTCTTCGACAATCGTTACGGCACTGGTCAGTCGACACTCGACGGCATCATTCGCGCGACAAATATCCTGCTCGCCGGCCGAAACCTGGTGGTCGTTGGTTACGGCTGGTGCGGTAAAGGCGTTGCACTTCGCGGACGCGGTATGGGTGCCAACATCATCGTGACTGAAGTCGATCCGATTAAGGCAGTCGAAGCCGTAATGGACGGCTTCCGCGTCATGCCGATTGGTGAAGCTGCGGCGATTGGCGACATCTTCGTGACCGTCACCGGAAACAGACACGTCATCGACGGCGAACACTTTTCGCGCATGAAAGACGGCGCGATCGTCTGCAATAGTGGTCACTTCGATCTCGAGCTCAATCTGGTCGCGCTGCGCGAGATGGCTGGCGATCCCGCGACGATGCGTCCGTTCGTTCAGGAGTACACGGTTAAGTCGAGTGGACGTCGAGTGATCGTTCTCGGCGAAGGACGACTGATCAACCTCGCGGCCGCCGAAGGTCATCCGGCCAGCGTGATGGATATGAGTTTCGCAAACCAGGCGCTGTCGGTTGAGTATCTGGTGAAGCGCAAAGGTGAGCTTCCGCCGGGCGTGCACATGCTGCCAAAGGAAGTCGACACTGAGATAGCGAGTCTTAAATTGAAGGCCTTGGGTGTGGCGATCGATACGCTGACCGCCGAACAACTCGAGTACATCTCGAGTTGGGAAACCGGGACTTAAGAAGAAGGCTCCCGCAAAGGCGCAAAGAAAAGAGCGCAAGAAAAAGGTGCCTTTTCTTTG
>DATJKO010000434.1:0-2093 GCA_035491355.1 Pyrinomonadaceae bacterium | reverse complement strand
TCAGCAAAGCGGGGTTGCCGAGCTTCTCGCGCGGCAGGTAGGCGTCATCGAGCAGCGCCTCGAGATGTGGTTCGTAGAGTTTCTCGGTGTTGTTTTCGACGAGCGCGAAAGCCTTCGTAAACGACCAAAGTGCCGGATCGTTGGCCGCCACGCGCACGCGCCAGTTCTTAAGTTGGACCACAAGATTCGGTTCGCCGGTAAACGGCAGCGCGACCGACGCGAACTTCAGTCGCCGCAACACTCCGAGTTCAAAACCCAACCATCCGTTATGAAATTGCATAGTTCACATTCAGCGTCAGGAATACCGAAACAACGCCCGGATCGAATTCGATGCCGGCGCGGTGGGTAAGCTCACGTCTGGCCGCTTCCTCAGACAGCGAGCGTCGAAACGGACGATCGTCAGTAAGCGCGGCGTACGAATCAGCGACGCGAAGGATTCGGGCCGCGAGCGGGATCTCCTCACGGCGTAGTGCGTCCGGATAACCACTGCCGTTCCACCACTCGTGATGCCAGCGCACCAGCAGTTGGGCTGCGCGATCGGCGCCAACTCTCGACGCCTCGCGTTCACCGATCACGGGATGTCGCGCCAGATCCAGTCGCTCTTCTGCGTTCAACTGGCGATCGGACTGGATGTAGTCGCGCTCCATCGCAACCTCGCCGATGTCGTGCAGCAGGGCCGCCGCGTACAACGATCCGCGATCGTGACGCGCCAAATGAAACGCGTGCGCGATCTCGTCGGCAATTGCGGCGACACGTTGGGCGTGTGGATTCTCGTAGCGCTCGAAACGATCCACCGTTTTAGCAAGCTGCATGAAAGCGTCGCCTGCTGCTTTATCAATTAGTTCGAAAGTATCGACTGCCGCCATCGTTGCTTATCTTAAACTCCTTTTAGCTCGCGCAACAGATCCCGCGCCTTTCGATTGTTTGGGTCGGCGGCAACTGCCCGCTCCGCTTCGCCTCGCGCACGGAGGGCGAAGCCGAGGTCCTGGAACAACTGCGCCAGCATGATCCGGTAATCTGCATTGCCGGGATCGAGCTTGACCGCCGCTTGTAGTTCGGCTTCCGCGGCTCGACGGGTCTTCTCCTGCGCCATGAGCATCTGTCCGAAGTAAGCGCGATAACGTGCTTCATTCGGCGCCAGTCGCGCGGCCGAGCCGAAGAGTCCGATGGCGACGCTGCGCTGACCTTGTTCGAGCGCTGCCAGTCCTTCTTTGAAGTCATTCGCTGCTCGTTCTGCGGCGGGGATGACGGGCGTTGCCGGAGTGGCATCCGGCGTTCCGGATGGTTCGGCTGCGCGTGCCGTTGATTTTGCAGTCGCGTCGACTATTTGCTGCGCTTTTCGTCGCGCCTGAAGTTTGGCGTTGTAGTTTGCTCGCAGATCGTCTTCGCGCAATGTTTCGTAGGCCTGCGTGATTCTGGCAAACGCCGATTCGATTCGGCTTAGCTGTTCAGGCTCAGTTTTGCGAAACCGGTCGGGGTGATAACGGCGCGCCAGGTCGTAATAGGCCGTCTTCATTTCTTCAGGCGCAGCGGTGCTCTCGACTCCGAGTACGTCGTAATGCGATTCAGCACGGCGAACGCGTTCAAGAAACGCATCGATATTGTCTGGCTCACGCTCGGTTGCGACTTCGGCAGATTTCGACGGCGATCTCTGTGCTGCCCATTGCAACAACGCATCCAAGTCGAGATTGAGCGTCACACTTGCGCTCAGATGAGCATGCGGATCAAAGGTCCAGGCACCCTCTGTTAGTGTGAATGCGAACCGCAGAATGTCAGACACCTGTTTCGTTTGCGCTTCTTCGACCTCTGCCGGCGTCAACAGGTTCTGCTTACAAAGATTCTTTGCCAGCTCGAGATCCGAAAGGGTTTCAGCAAATCGTGCGAGCTGTTTTGCCGACAGAAGTCCTGACCTTACCAGGTGTTCGCGGAGACGCAAGTCACGCAGGTTGCAGGCTGCGTAAACGAACTTCCCCTTATCGAAATAGGTCACCAGCTTGATTCGCTCGCGTTCGATACGCAGGCTGCCGCTCTGAGACTTTGTCGAGATTTCGCGTATGAGGTCCGCGAGCGGTCGGTGGCTGAGTTGCCCGTTC
>DATJKO010000433.1:0-4799 GCA_035491355.1 Pyrinomonadaceae bacterium | reverse complement strand
CCGAAATTCAACCTGCGTAACAAGAAGTTGGACTGCCGAAAGGTACCACCGGCGCATACTCCCTTCCCCGCCCATAGCTCGCCGCTCGGTCTCGAGTACTTCGACTCCACGAGCGATCCGGCATTGGCGAATTCCTTTCTCGTCGCCTTGCACGGTTCGACGAAGCGAAGTCTGAACCGTGGTTACAAGGTCGTAAGGATTAAGGAATCAGCCGGGGGCGACATGGAAGACTTCATCACCGGCTTCTTCGACGGCACCAGGATCAACGGCCGCCCCGCCGACATCTTCAGCTTCGGCAAAGACGCCTTTCTCCTCACAGACGATTACTTCGGCGTGGTGTACTACGTGTATCGCAAGTCGTAAGAGAGAGTCTCCCGCAAAGGCGCAAAGGCGCAAAGGAAATCCGCGTCCATTTTCTGCTTTGCGCCTTGGCACCTTTGCGCGACCTTTTCTTTGCGCCTTTGCGCCTTTGCGGGACCTTTTTCTTTGCGCCTTAGCAGGAACTGTTTAGAATAACTGCCGCCAACACCACCCGTTTCCCGAAAGGAACCCCTTATGCGCGTTCGTATCTCGCTGCTCCTGGTCATTGTCATTTCCCTGGCCGCGCCGGCGTTTGCCCAGAAACGCAACATCACCGAAAAGGACCTCTTCAACTTTGTCTGGATTGGAGACCCCCAGGTCTCGCCCGACGGATCGCGCGTTGTCTTTGTTCGCGTAACCGTGAACGACAAGAAGGACGGGTACAACACTGCCATTTGGACTGTCACTACCGCGACCGGCGAAACGCGCCAGTTGACTAACGGACCACGCGACGCGACGCCGCGCTGGTCGCCCGACGGTAACTACCTGCTCTTCACGCGCGCGCCTGAGGTTAGCGGTCGAACGGATCCGCCCCAGTTATTCATGTTGGCAATGAACGGTGGCGAACCTTTTCAGTTCACCACGTTACCGCGCGGCGCCGGTGGTCCACAATGGTCGCCGGACGGAAAGATGATTCTCTTCTACAACTCCGCGACACCCGAAGAGATCGCAAAAGCAGCCGCCCGCAACAAACCATCTTCGCAGCCATCGCCGAGTCCGGCGGCGAGTCCCACGCCACTCGAACGCGAGAGCGACGTACGTGTGATCACTCGTGCCGTCTATCGCTCCAACGGCACCGGTTATCTCGACTTCAAACATCCGAACCATATCTGGGTCGTCACCGCTCCGAAGACGGGCGACGAAAAGGTGGCTCCCAGGCAACTCACCAGCGGACGCTTTGACGAGGGCGGTGCGTTCTGGGCCAGGGACAGCTCGCGCGTCTACTACGAGTCAGATCAAATCGACGAACTGTACTACGAGCTACCGACCACGACCATCTACTCAGTCGCCACGACCGGCGGCGCCTCCGAGAAGTTCACGTCGTTCGACATGGGCGCCGGCGCATTCGCACTCAGTCCCGACGGCAAAAAACTCGCGATGATCGCGTCCGTTAGTCAACCGATCCGCTCGTACTCGCAACCCGATTTGTGGGTGATGGACATGACGGCGGGTGCGAAACCACGAAATCTGACCACTACTTTCGACTACGACATCGGCGGCGGTGTGGGCGGCGACAACACCGCACCGCGCAGTGGCGGTGGCAATTTGCCGGTCTGGTCCGCCGACAACCGCAGCATCATCATCGGCTACGCAAAAGAAGGCAAAGCGAATGTCGGCTCGTTCGACGCTGCCAGCGGCAAGCTGACTGACGTGACCACTGGAAATCAGGCGGTCGTCAGTTTTCGTGCCCTCCCCGACGCGTCGAAGTTTGCGCTGCTGATCTCGACGCCGACTCGTATCGGCGATCTCTACTGGCTAGACAAAGCAGGCGCGCAACCAAAACAGCTCACCCATATCAACGATGATCTGTTCTCGAAGCTGAACCTGACCGAGCCCGAAGAGATCTGGCACAACAGTTTCGATGGTCGCAAAATTCAGGTCTGGGTGCAGAAACCACCCGACTTCGATCCCCACAAGAAGTATCCGCTGATTCTGAACATCCATGGTGGACCGCACGCAGCGTACGGGTTCATCTTCGATCATGAATTCCAATGGATGGCCGCAAAAGGCTACGTCGTGCTTTATCCGAACCCGCGCGGCAGCACGAGCTACGGTCAGGAATTCGGCAACATCATCCAGCACAACTATCCGGGCGACGATTACAAAGATCTGATGGCGGGTGTCGACGAGTTAATCCGTCGCGGCTACATCGACGAAAAGAAACTCGCTGTGACTGGCGGCAGTGGCGGCGGTCTGTTGACCAATTGGACCATCGGACAGACGACACGATTCGCAGCGGCAGTGTCGCAACGCGACATCGCGAGCTGGACCGACTGGTGGTACACAGCAGACTTCACATTGTTCCAGCCGACGTGGTTCAAAGCGCCGCCGTTTGAAGATCCGGAAGACTACCGTCGTCGCTCGCCAATTACTTACGTCAACAAGATCCAGACGCCGTTGATGTTGATTCTCGGCGAGGTCGACTGGCGGACGCCAACCGGTCCCGGTGGTGAAGCGATGTTTCGCGCTTTGAAGTATCGCAAGATTCCGACAGTAATGGTTCGTTTTCCAAATGAGAGTCATGAACTCTCGCGTTCCGGACAACCGTGGCATCGTATCGAACGGCTGCAACACATCGTTGGCTGGTTTGATAAATGGATCATGGGTGTTTCGAAGCCTGAGTACGACGTTGCGGAAGTGAACAGGAGTGCGACTACGCAGCAATGAGAACGCTGGGGCTTATCGGCGGCACTGGTCCTGAGTCGACGATCGAATACTACCGTCTGCTTGTCGCAAAGTATCGCGAACAGGCAGACGGTCATTCTCCTCCGGTGATCATCACGAGCGTCGATCTCAAACAGATGATCGAATGGATGAACAGCGGGAACCTTGCCGCTGTGGCGAATGGTCTTGTCGCGGAGTTCGAACGGCTGCAAAGAGCAGGCGCCCAGTTCGCCGCACTCACGGCCAACACGCCACACATCGTCTTCGATGAACTCAAACAACGTTCGCCCATCCCGTTGATCAGCATTGTCGAGGCGACCTGCGAAGATGCGCTTGCACGCGGCTTGAAAACCGTAGGGTTGTTCGGCACGCGGTTTACGATGGAGGCGCCGTTCTACCCTGAGGTGTTTTCGCGCGGCGGCATGAAACTAGTGCTGCCGACCGCCGACGAGCAGGATTACATTCACGCAATCTATTTAGGTGAACTACTAAAGGACATCTTCCGTCCGGAAACTCGCGCCCGCCTACTTGAAATCGCTGACGAAATGAAGCGCCGCGACAACATTGAAGGTCTGATACTCGGCGGCACCGAATTGCCGCTCGTCTTACGCGCTGAAGAACACAACGGCATGCCGCTGCTCGACACCACGCGCATTCATGTGAACAAACTCGTTACTGAAATGTTACGTTGATATCGATTGCGCCACTGGCCAGACGTAGTATTATCACTCCACCTCCGCCCGACATATAAAACCCCCTTTTATTGATCGTCCCCCGAAGTATGTCTTTAGTCTGTCTTTGTAAACGAAAGGAAATGGATCATGGGACTCTTTGACAAGATGTTCGGACGCGGCGCAGCGCAGGCTGAACAACAACAAGGTGCGCAGCAGCGCTTTAACGAACTCAAGCAGAAGTATCAGACTCTGCTCAGCGTCTCCGACCAGGAGAGAATCCAATTCCTGAACTTGCATGTTCAGGACAACAAACTCTTCATTAGAGGTATCGCGCCGTCGGAAGAGGCGAAGAACAAGTTCTGGGATCAGGTCAAACTCATCAATGCGAACGCTGACGACATCACTGCCGACATCAGTGTCGATCAGAGTCGCGCGATGGGCGCCGCCGCTGGTGGTGGCCAGGGCGCTGCTGGTCAGACTTACGAGGTGAAAAGCGGCGACAATCTTTCAAAGATCAGTAAGCAGTTTTACGGCGATGCGAACGAGTACATGCGGATTTTTTACGCGAACCGCAACACGCTCAGCGATCCTGACAAGCTTCAGGTCGGGCAGAAACTCAGCATCCCGCCAGACGACGATAAGTAGACCGATTGTTCGGGGGTGGCCCTGTGTGGTCACCCTCGATACAATCGCCGCGCATGGATTCGAATTCACTCCCAATCATCACCACGCCACGACTCGTCATGCGCTGGGTCTCGGAAGATGACATCGACGCGCTTTACGAAATCTTTTCCGATCCCGAAGTGACGCGCTACTGGAGTTCCGCGCCGTTCGCGAATCGCGAGGCCGCGGTGACCATGCAACGTAAGATCGCCGAGGACAACTTAAAAGACTCCGTCTGGAAGTGGGGACTCGCACTCCGCGACACGAACAAACTCATAGGGACCGTCACGCTCTTCAATCTCAGTCTCAGCAACGGTCGTGCCGAGATCGGATACGCGATGGCCCGTGCGTACTGGGGCAAGGGATACATGAACGAAGCGCTAAAGGCGATGATCGTCCATGCCTTCGACGTTGTGAAACTCCGCCGCCTCGAAGCCGACGTCGATCCACGAAACACAGGGTCGGTCCGCACTCTCGAACGGCTCGGGTTCCAACGTGAGGGCTTCCTCCGCGAACGCTGGCACGTCGAAGGCGAAATCCAGGACGCCTTCTTCTACGGCCTCCTAAAGCGCGAATGGTCCCGCGACTAAAATCCAAGTAGTACCTAGTTGGGATCTATCCGGACCGTTGCGGCTTCGGCGCTGATTCGGGCATGCCTTGCCCTGGTTTGGGCCAAAGGCCGAACGAGGGGCATAGCCCCGATTTCTTTTAAACATT
>DATJKO010000432.1:0-3939 GCA_035491355.1 Pyrinomonadaceae bacterium | reverse complement strand
ATCGATCCATGCGCCGTTAGCAGGATGACGATGATCGACGAATCGAACGCGAGCAGGTGTTGCAATAGTTCGATGCCATCCATGCCGGTCATCTTCAGATCCGTGAGCGCGAGATCGAACCGGCGATCTTTGGCAAACTTCAGCGCCGCTTCACCCGACGCCGCCGTCGTGACGTCGTAACCTTCATCGCCGAGAATCATCTCGAGTATTTCTCGCTGTGATTTCTCGTCGTCAACTACCAATATGTTCTTTCGTGACATATCAATTTTCTCTCGCCGGCAGAATTATCGTGAACGTTGTACCACTACCTTCCTTGGATGCGACGCTGATCGTGCCGCCGTGATCGTCAATGGCTTTCTTTACTATCGCCAGGCCCAATCCGGTCCCCGTGTCCTTCGTGGAAAAATAGGGCTCGAAGACTTTCGAGATGTCCTGCGCGGAGATGCCGCAACCGCTGTCGGTGATCTCAATCTTCACCGAGTTGTCTGACGCGTTGGACAGCTTGATCGAGACGCTCCCCCCGTCGCCGTCGATTGCTTCGACAGCGTTGATAACGAGGTTGGTGAAGACTGAACGAAGCGATTCGCGATCGGCCATCACCGGAGGCAGGGCCCCATCCTGGACGATCGTCGTTTCGATCCCACACTCCTCGGCCCTTGCTTCAACCAGACGCAACGCGTCTTCAGCTTCGGCGCGGAGATCCAGATCCTGCAACTCGAGTTTCGACGGACGAGAATACTTCAGAAAGTCTGTGATGTGACGGTTGATGCGCGCGACTTCCGTCTTTAGCTGGTTCGTAAGCTGGACGAAAGTCGCTTTCTTTTGCTCATCCGCCGGAGCAAACGAAGAACGAAGATGGTCCAGGGTGAGATTGATGTAGTTCAGTGGGTTGCGGATCTCGTGCGCGATCGCTGCCGCGAGCCGACCGACGACGGCGCCTTTCTCAGCCTGGTGCAACTGCATTTCGAGTTCACGCTGCCGGCCGAGTTTTGCCGTCATGTCGTTGAAGGCCGTGGCGAGCGTTCCCATTTCATCCCGACGAGCGGTTTCGACTTGTACAGCGAAGTTTCCGGCCGCGACACTGCGCGCCGCAGTTGCGAGATCTTTAATCGGACGTGTGAAGCGCCACACGAAGTAGCCGGTGATGAGCGTAGTCACAAACAACACGCCTAACGTCAGCAACGCCGAACGCGAGGTTTGTCGCTCAAAAACATTCGTGAGGACGTTTGCCGAGTCGAGAACGACGATGATGAAACGCCGTCCGCTGTCCGTCTGTACTGGAAAATAGAACGCTCCGGCTTCGCCGAAATCAGGAGTCGAGGACGGGGGAATCCAGGGCGGCAGAGCTTGTTCACTCTCGCCGGTGAACTGGACCACACTACGCAGGGGCAGTAATTGAATGTCCTTGAACTGAACGTAACGCGGCGTCTTGTCTTCGTTTTCGCCGGGATTGTATTCGGGATTGAGACTGTCCTGGATGTTGCCGGCGTCGTCGACGACGAGGATATTGCGGACGCGAACTCGCCGGTTGTTGAGCAGCGGTTCGTGCATATTGCCGACGATCTCGACGAGGTACTTGTCGCTTTGCAGACTCTTCAGGCCGAGAGCGACCCCGGTCATGATGGCCTGCTCCTGTTCGATGATCATGCGGGCGTTGGCTCTTACCGCGCGGAGGTTGAAGTAATACTGGATGCCGAGCGTGAGCCCGAGCATAAGCGCGAGCAGCAGGAGCAGCCGAGCGCGAAAACTTTCGACTAAAGCAGGAATCTTCATCGCGACACTAAGAGGAACGGATCGGGCTTACTGGTTGTCGTTCCGGGGCGGAAAGTGTTAGGCAACTTAAGTCCTGTCAATGTGCGTCTTGGTTCCAGCAAATATGTATAATCGATTACTTTTTTATTGCCCACAACTGTCGTGTGATGTTATATTTGCAGCGGTCTCAAATCAATGTCCCCTGAGGCCGTCGTTAGGGAAAGTCTTCCCGCCCCTCAATGTTGCAGTAGCTCGTATGACTCAGTGATACGAAAAAGAGGCGTTTTTGAGAAAGCTCAGAACTGCAAAAGTTGTTCATTTGAGGAAGGGTTGTCGCGGCGGACGCCCGGGAAGTCTGACTCCATTTACCGTCTATAGTAAGTAACCCCTTATAGAAAGGTGTTTAGGCCTGATGAACCTATATTTTCATTCCCCTAAACGAACCCGGCTCGTTTTTCTTGCAATTATCCTATTTTCGCTTGTTTTTTCCGGATCGGTATACGGGAAGAAGAAATCCTCGGCGGGCCGCAGTGCCCGCAGCACAAAGAGTAAAAAAGCCTCCGCGCGAAATCGGGCTTCGAGCCGTTCGCGACGCGGTGGCCGCCAGGTCGCAAGGAATTCGCGACGTGGTCGTGGAGGCCGTCGTTCCGCTCGTGAGATTCGCAGACAACAAGCGCTCGTTGCGCATGATCAATCAAATTCCTTAAGAGCACTGCAGCGCCGTCTGGGCCGTCCGCTCACGAGGCGCGAGCGCAATGCTGAACTCAGTCGCGTTGCTTCGCGTCATCGACGTTCGCTCCTCGAAGCGCGTCGCCGCGCGGAAGCTGCTCGTCGAGCTGCGATAGCTCGTCAACGAGCGATCGACGAGGGCTTGCGCAACGAGGTGCAGACGTTTATCGCGAAAGACGACATCAGCGGTGAAGATCCTGAAGTGCGTCGGATAGCGGTGCAGGCACTTGGTCATCACGCCGGCACGGTCGTCGTAATGGATCCGATCACTGGTCGCGTTTACTCCGTCGTCAATCAGGAGTGGGCGCTGCGTCGTGGATTCAAACCGTGCTCGACGATCAAGTTAGTCACCGGAGTCGCCGGACTTTCTGAAAATGCGATTCCGCCCGTCGACACTGTCGGTGACGGTTATAGAATCGACTTAACCTCAGCCCTGGCCCATTCGGACAATCCCTTCTTCCAACAAGTCGGCACCAAGATCGGTTCGGAAAAGATGGTTAGCTATGCTCGCCTGCTTGGTCTCGGCGAGAAGACCGGACTTAACGTTCCGTTTGAGTTTCCGGGCAGGTTGCCGGAAGTCAAACCGGGTCTGATTGAGAGACGAATGTTCTCGCACGCCGATGGTTTCGAAGTCACGCCGCTGCAATTAGGAACTTTGGTTTCCGCGATGGCTAACGGCGGCCGGTTGCTCCAACCGCAGATTCCACACTCGCCAAAAGAGACGGCGAAGATGAGTCCGAAGGTTCGTCGCAAGCTGGAGATCACAAACGAAGTCTGGCAGCGCATGGTGCCGGGTATGGTCGGCGCCGTGAACTACGGCTCAGGCCGTAAAGCCTACGATCCGTCGCAAACTGTGGCTGGTAAGACAGGCACTTGCATCGGCGATGGTGGCTGGGTCGGTCTCTTTACGTCCTACGCTCCACTCGCCAATCCGCGGCTCGCAGTTGTCGTCATCGCGCAGGGAACCGATGGTCGTCGTCATTTCCCGGCCGCAGTCGCAGGTGAGATTTATCGTGGCTTGAACCACCGCTTCGGCACCGCCATCAACCTTCAGGTCGCGTCCACGCTCGACGACGAAGAGAAGGAAGTAGCGGACGCGGAAGAAGCAGCCGAGCAGACTGCCGACTCCATGGCGGCTGAAACCCCGGAAACCAGCGTAGCCAAACCTAACGCGACTCCAACAACCACCCCCGCGACTGCGCCCGCAACCAAGGCGCCCGAACCACGCAACCAGGTAAAACGCGTGCTCATGCCGCTCGAAAAGAAGTCAGAACCGCAAAAGAGCACTCAACCAACTACGACGACTCCGGCCACGCCGGCCAATCCCGGTGAACAACATCGGCCGCGTCGCACTCAACCTTAAACCCTAATCATTTAAAGCTCCTGTATTCGATTTTCCCTGCGCCGGAACCTTCAAAACTCCGGCGCAAATTTTTTTGACGGTTTCTCTATACTAAG
>DATJKO010000431.1:0-4224 GCA_035491355.1 Pyrinomonadaceae bacterium | reverse complement strand
ACCGTTCGGTACCTTCGCCTCCCCCGGAATTCCCAGCCATTTGGCCGACGCACCAGTCGCGATAATCAGCGTTTCTGTCGAGATTGTCGGACCGTTGGTGTAGAGCTGAAACGGACGTTCGCTGAGATCGACTTCGGTAATCCATGTCTCCATAAACTCCGTACCGAAGCGTTCCGCTTGATGTCGAAATTGCTCCATCAGCGCCGGGCCATCGATGCCAGTGGCAAACCCTGGATAGTTTTCGACATCGGTGGTGATCATCAACTGGCCGCCCGGCGTGGTCTGTTTTTCCGCGTCGGCCGGTGCATCAATCAGCAACGGGCGCAGGCTGGCCCGCGCAGCATAAATCGCGGCGGTGAGGCCGGCTGGACCCGATCCGATGATTACGACGTCTCTTTTAGTCGTTTCGTTATCCATAACCTTTTCTTCAAATCCGTGGTTTTCAAACGGTAGAGCGTATAGTATAACTAGCGATATTGAGGTAGTCGAACCTGATGGCTTCGGTTGAAACCATTTCCGTGATCGGCGCCGGCACCATGGGCCACGGAATCGCTCAGGTCGCCGCCGCTAACGGGTTTCGGGTCCTACTCAGCGATGTGGACCGTGAGGCGCTTGCGCGGGGTGTACAGTCCATCGAGCGGAACCTTGCGAAAGGGATTAACCTCGGTAAACTGACTGAGGTAGATCGCGACCGCACGCTGCAGCAAATACACGGCACTACCAAGCTCGAAGAGTGTGCCGAAGCAGATCTGATCATTGAGGCGGCGCCGGAGAAACTGGATCTCAAGCGAGAGATCCTGCGCCAACTCGAATCGCTGTCGGATCGCGCATTTATTTTTGCCAGTAACACCTCGTCGTTGTCGATTAGCGAGATTGCGCGGTCCGCAAAGCGTCCTGAAGCAGTTGTCGGTATGCACTTTTTCAATCCGGTCCATATCATGCGACTGGTTGAGATCGTTGTAGGAGACAAGACGAGCGCCGAAACTATCGATACGATCACCGCCGTCGGTAAACGATTGCGCAAGGAACCGATCGTGGTGAAGGACGTTCCGGGGTTTGCGTCGAGCCGGTTGGGAGTGGCGCTGGGACTCGAAGCGATGCGGATGCTCGAGCAGGGCGTTGCCAGTGCGCGCGACATTGATATCGCGATGGAACTTGGTTACAACCATCCGATGGGACCGCTGAAGTTGACGGACCTCGTTGGTCTCGATGTGCGACTGAGCATTGCCGAGTACCTGCATAGCGAATTGGGATCGGAAACGTTTCGGCCGCCGGAAGTACTGCGGCGGATGGTGAGCGAAGGGAAACTGGGAAAGAAAACAGGCCAAGGCTTTTACGATTGGAGTAAGGAGAACGAAGAACCGCGCGGCCGCGCGCAGTCTTCCTGAGACCGCCGCCAGTGTTGCCAAACATGAGCACGCCTTACAACAATGAAGAGCGACGATTCGCGTTGCGCATGTCGTTGCGATTGCCGATTGTAGTTTCCGGACGAGCTGAAGATGGGTCAGCGTGGAGCGAGCCCACCGAAACCGACGACATTTCAACTTCCGGCGCGTTGTTCCATTTGAATCAGAAGGTGAATCGCGGCGAGCGTTTGTACCTGCGTGCACACCGGCCGGATGGAGCACCGATCGAAGTCACGGCGATGGTGGTGCGAGTGGCCCCGGCAATTTACGGAACGGCGCGAGTCGGCGTGCAGATAGCAGAACCTGCCGAGAACTGGTTACGACTGTTTGTTTCGTGGGTTGCGGACGAACAGCCGCCCGCCGATCCGGAAGTCTCTCCGGAATAGTTTCTCAGCGAGTTGGCGGGTCAGGCACATCGCCTATTCCTTTTCCGCAAAATCGACGAGCTTCTTGAGCGTGGACCACTGTCGTGTGGTTGCAGTTACGCCGAGTTGTTTCTCGACGAAGTTGTTGGGAAAACCAAACCAGCCGGTCTTCTTGCGACGCGCAACGACGAACGCCACGCGACCGCGAATCGCTAGCAGTTCGAGCTTGTCGGTTGTGGAGATTATCGGAAGCTTCGGTTTTCGCGCGGGCTCATCGAACAGGAACACAACGCACAACATCACATCCCCAGCCTCGACACGCTTGAAAGGATCCCGCTTCATCAATCTCACGATCTCATCAAGTGGGAAAACAATTGCTCTTAGATCTGCATTAAAAACTCGTGCGAGCCGTTTTTCTAATTTATTGGCAATCACGCCCGGTTCGCTTCCACGCCCCTCGAAGACGATATTTCCTGCCTGCTGAAACGTCCTGACATGCTTTAATCCTGCACCTTCGCAAACCGCTCGCAGCGAATCCATTTGGATCAGGTTCTTACCGCCGACATTGATCTTTCTGAGTAGGGCGATGTATTTAGTCATAAAAGCGCGGATACAAAGCTATGGCACCAGAACAGAAACATGTTGAGCGAGTACGTCGAATATGCCTGGCCCTGCCGGAGACGTGGGAGAAACTCTCGCACGGTGAGCCGACATTCTTTGTGAAGAAAAGAGTGTTTGCGATGTGTTCAATCAATCATCACAACGATGGTCACGTCGCCGTGGTTTTTCCCGCGGCTATCGGCGTCCAGGCAGCGCTGATCGAATCGGATCCGAAGAAGTTTTATCGACCACCTTACGTGGGCCATGCTGGCTGGGTCGGCATCGAGCTTCCTCGCGTCCGTGACAAAGAGCTGGGCCAGCACTTGCGTGAAGCGTGGAAAATGATCGCACCCGAGAAACTACACGCCGCGCTTAAATGAGCCGGCCCTTACTTCTGGCCCCAGACAATTCGGTGGAAGAGTTCGTCCATCTCGGCGGCAGACTGACGCATGCCGCGATCGACCCACCACGTCATCAGCGACAATAGTGCGCCGGCATGAGCAAAAGCTGTCGCGGGGCGCTCGCTTTCCGGAATCGACTTCCCACGCGGCAACTCTGTGAGACGCCTTTCGATTCCGCGCGCGAAATGTTCGCGAGCCAATTCGATGTTCTCCTGCCACTTTCCTGATGACGACAACGCGTTCAAAAATTGCCGCGCCTCGACGATGTGACTGAAAAACTCCTTCACGGGAAACACGCGGTCCGATTTCTCGCCATGCTCTGACAGGCCCATCGCTACACGCTCGAAAAACTCATCTGAGTCGCTCATCAACAAATCGTCCTTGTCGCTGAAGTGCGAGTAAAAGGTCGAACGACCGACATGAGCGCGATCCAAAACGTCCTGCACGGTGATCGTGTCGAACGGTTTTTCATGCATCAGCTCGACGAGTGCATCACCGAGCGCGTCGCGCGTTCGCCGCACACGAGCGTCGGTCTTCTTTTGCAAGTTGGCAAGATGAAGTTCGTCGTTTCCGGACATTCACCACCTCTTTGTTCGATTACGCCGGATCAAGCGATTGCGGTGCTGGACTATTTGTTTTCCGTTTGCCATTGTTCGTTTCCTATTTTTCATTGCTCCGTCAAATGACAAATGAGAGATGCCAAATGGAGAATGTGCATGATCTCTTTACACCAGGTCAGCAAGAAATACGAAACGCCCGCCGGAGTTTTCTCGGCGCTCACCAATGTCGACCTCTATATCAGCGGCGGCGAATTTGTCGGCGTGGTCGGTAAATCGGGCAGCGGCAAATCGACCCTGCTCAACATGATTGCCGGCATCGATCGCCCCTCGTCGGGCGCGGTCACAGTTGCAGGCACGGCGATCCACGAGTTCGCCGAAAACAAACTTGCCGCGTGGCGTGGACGCAACGTCGGTTTCGTCTTTCAATTCTTTCAACTGTTGCCGACGCTAACTGCTGCCGAGAACGTCATCCTGCCGATGGATTTCGGGAAGAGTTTTCCCCTGCGGGAACGACGCAAACGCGCGGAGGCTTTGCTCGAACGCGTTGGCGTCGGACGTCACGCAGACAAGCTGCCCGCAACGCTCTCAGGAGGCGAACAGCAACGCGTCGCGATTGCGCGCGCACTCGCAAACGAGCCGCCGCTGGTTCTCGCTGACGAGCCGACCGGTAATCTCGACTCGATCACGGCCGCCGGCATTCTCGATCTGTTTCGCGGCATGGCCACCCAGGGCACGACGGTCGTCATCGCCACTCACGAAGCCGACATCGCTCGCGTGATCGATCGACGCGTCGAAATCTCTGACGGAATAATAGTGAAATGACGACGCCGTGGCGCAAAGCCATTCGCGATTTCTGGACCGAACGTGCGCGCACGGTGCTCGTTGTGCTCGC
>DATJKO010000430.1:0-5909 GCA_035491355.1 Pyrinomonadaceae bacterium | reverse complement strand
TACGGCGGCTACATGATCAACTGGATCCTGGGCCATAACAACGATCCGCGTGTCAGATTCAAGGTGCTTGTCTGTCACGACGGCGTTTACAACCTGGAGAGCATGTACGGTGGGACGGAGGAGTTGTGGTTTCCCGAGTGGGAGTTCAAAGGGATGCCGTGGACCAATCCGGCGATGTACAGTCGGTGGTCACCGCACAAGTTTGTGAACAACTTCAACACACCCATCCTGATCGTTCACGGCGAGCTCGACTACCGCGTACCGATCGGCGAAGGCCTGCAACTCTTCACCGCGGTGCAGCGCAAAGGCATCGACTCGAAAATGCTGATCTTCCCGGACGAGGGCCACTGGGTCCTGAAGCCCCAGAACCTCCACCTCTGGTTCAACACCATCCTCGACTGGACGGACAAGTACTTGCAGCCATCGTCTAGAGCAACGGAGTGATCAGTGTGCGTCCAAAATTGGCTTTGCACAAAAGGTATTGAGTTGAGCGATGCGGCTTTGCCGCCCGGATGTGAGGCGGGGCTATGCCCCGCAGTAAGCTGTGCACTGTGAGTTTGGGCTGCGCCTGTCGTTCGACCTCTGGCCTTCAACCATAGGGCAAAGCCGCAGAAAAGGTGCAGGTTACTCCAAGTCACTCAGGCCTTTCCGGTGGTGCGACGACGGCGACGAAGTCGTCGGCGAAGCGTTGGGAGTAGGAGGAGAGGAGTTCGTTGATGCGAGCCAGGTCGGGGGAGCGGACAATGAGGCCCGCGTGGTGACGCTTCTTGATGCGATAGATGATCTCCTCTTCGACGTAGGCTGATGTATCGGGATCTTCCGTTTTCGCGAGTGAGAGGATGATGCCGGCGTAGTCTTTACGTGTTGCGCGGATCTTGGATGGACGAGTTGAGCTTCCCTCGCCGGTCAGCTCAAGCTTGGCCCATTCACGCCACAGATTCACACCAGTCGCAGCCTCAAGCACCTCGGCGATGTACGCGCCACCGACACGTGCGGCGATCTCCAGGAAGTAAAACTTTCCGTCATCCGAGCTCTTGATGAACTCCGCGTGCGTTGCACCGCGTTCCAACTTCAGCGCTTTCACCAGTTTTTTATTCGCGTCAAAGAGCGCCCGTTCGTCAGCGGTTCCTCGTTCGAGCGTGCGCGAAACGTAAGCACCTCCCTGATGAGCCACCTGCATCGGTGGCCGTCCATACTGATTCGCGCCCGCAAACACGACCTTCCCATCATTCACAACCGAGTCGACGTGAAAAACTTCGCCGGCCACAAACCGCGCCAACAAATAGTAAGACGCACGCTCGCGCAGATTCTCACGCTCGTTCATCTCGTCCATCGTTTGCATGACTTCGCTCGCATCCGAGACTTTACGAATGCCGATCGCCGACACGTCCGATCGGGGCTTGATGATCCACGGCGCGGGCACACGCTGCATGAACTCACTCACTTCGTCGCGATTCACCAACGGCACAAACTCCGGCACATTGATCCCCGCCCGCGATGCATGCACTGCCATCGATAACTTGTCGCGAAACACCTTCGCCCGCGAACTACTCAACCCCGGCAAACAAAGATGCTCCCGCATCAACGCCGCCGTCACCACATCAAACTCTTCCAGCGCCACCACACGATCTATCTGCCGGTTGCGCGCCAGAAACGCCAGCAGGTCGATAAACAACGCGGGCCCGGCATCATTCGGCACGGCAATCAAGTCGTCGAGACTCTCGCGCGGCCAATCCTCACGCAGCATCTTCTCCTTCGTGACCAGGACTACATGACACCCCTGGGCCTTGCACTCACGAATGAAATCAGCGCCTTTGAAGTAGGTCGCCAGGCAGACAATGTTGAGCGGACGAGTCATGCGGATATCTATTTCATACTGGTTCACAGATTACAAGGATCTGTGTAATCTGTGCGACATGATAATTAAAGGCCCCTACCCTGACGTGGAGATCCCCGAGATCGCTCTGACGCCACTGGTCCTACGCAGAGCCAGCGAACTTCAGAACAAACCCGCGCTCATCGATGGACCGTCGGGCCGAACGATCACCTATGCACAACTGGCGGACCTCATCGCCATCGCCGCCCATAATTTAAAACAGCGCGGGTTCAAGAAGGGAGAGGTCTTCGGCATCCTGAGTCCGAATTGTCCCGACTACGCGATCGCCTTTCACGCCGTCGCGACACTGGGCGGGGTCGTCACACCAATCAACCCGCTCTACACCAAGCGCGAGATCGAGCATCAACTCAAAGACGCCGGCGCTCGCTTTCTCGTCACGATTCCCGTGTTCATGGACAAGGCCCTCGACGCTGCTCAAGAAGCCGGGATTGAAGAGGTCTTCGTCTTCGGCGAAGCCGTCGGTGCAACGCCGTTCGCTTCGCTGCTCGTCGACAACGGACGCGCCGAACAAGTCGAGATCGATCCGCGCGAAGATCTCGTCGCACTTCCCTACTCGAGCGGCACGACCGGGTTGCCCAAAGGCGTTATGCTCACGCATCACAACCTGGTCGCGAACATTCGCCAAATGGAAGGTCTCTGCTATTTCTTCGAGACTGACACGCTGATCTGCGTGCTTCCGCTGTTTCACATTTACGGTCTCGTCGTCGTGCTCAACATGGGTCTCTACACCGGCGCAACGATCGTCACGATGCCGCGTTTCGAACTCGAAACGTTTTTGAAGACAGCTCAGGACTACGAAGTCAGTCTCGCGCACCTCGTGCCTCCGATTGTGCTCGCACTGAGCAAGCATCCTGTCGTCGACAACTATCGCCTGCCGAAGTTGCGCACCATCTTCTCGGGCGCCGCCCCTCTCGGCGAGGAGCTCACCAAAGCCTGCATGGAACGTTTGGGTTGCAGCGTGCGACAGGGCTACGGCATGACCGAAACGAGCCCCGTTACGCATTCGTCTCCCGCGCCGCCGATGACGATCAAGTTCGGCTCGGTCGGTGTGCCCGCACCCAACACTGAATGCAAGATCGTCGATCTTGAAACCGGTGAAGCGCAGCCATACGGAGAACGAGGCGAGGTGTGCGTTCGGGGCCCACAGATCATGAAAGGCTACCTGAACAACCCTGAAGCAACCGCGCAAACGATTGACGTCGAAGGCTGGCTGCACACTGGCGACATCGGGTACGCCGACGAAGACGGTCACTTCTTCATCGTCGATCGCGCAAAGGAATTAATCAAATACAAAGGTCTTCAAGTAGCGCCCGCCGAGTTGGAAGCAGTGTTGGTGACGCACCCGTGTGTTGCCGATGCCGCGGTGATTCCGTGTCCGGACGAGGAGGCAGGTGAGGTTCCGAAAGCGATCGTCGTCCTGCGGCACCCATCAGACCCGGAAGCGATCATGGAATTCGTCGCGGAGCGCGTCGCGCCGCACAAGAGAATCCGATATCTGGAAGTAGTCGAGTCAATCCCAAAATCACCATCAGGCAAGATTCTGCGACGCGTACTCGTCGAAACTGATCGCGCCAAAAGCGCTGCGCGTTAATCAAGAAACACGAATTACAAACCGCGCTTGACAGCCCGCGAGGTGCAGACTAGAGTGCCAAACATCACCTGATTCTGCGGTTGCTCGGCGAATCAGCTCTCCATGTGGTCAAACGCTAAACCTGAGGAGGTAAATGACATGCATTTCCGTCGTCTACATTGGGCGCTTGCGATCGTCGCGCTGATTGCGATCGCGGTTTCCGGACAGGTTCAGAAGAGCGCCGGTGACTGGAATGAGTGGGAGACGATCACTCCCGAAGGCGAAGAGTTCACAGTCTCAATGCCCAAAAACCCGACCACAGAGACAACCAAGTTTGCTTATCACAAGATGGAACTAAACGCGCGTAGCTATCTCGCAACACAAGCAAACGGTCCGGTGTTCGCGATCGTTTCGCTGAGCGGCATCAAGGCGTCGCCGGGAGCAGACTTCGCGCGATTCAATTCGTACGTGGATGCGTTCAAAGATTATTTCCCGCCGAAAGTACGCACACGAGATACTGCGATCACAAAACTGACCCTGGTGAGCAGCCGCCCGTTCCACGGTCATACCGGCCGTTCGTACAAACTCGCGGTTGGCGAGTTGAATGGCGTCGCACATGCATTCGCGACGAGGAAACGCTTCTACGTGATCATCTCGTTGAATACTAAAGACCAGGCGGCGGAAGAGAAGTTTCTGAGTTCCTTCGTGCTGCCCGAACGGCAAGCCGATCCGCCGAAGGTTGCCGCCAACGCGGAGCAAACACTCGAGCAGCCCGCGAACACGGAAGGGGCAGAAAACACGGCCCAGAAACAGTCAGACCCAAACGCCCAAACGGGAACTGAAGGCAACACCGAAAACGACAAACCGAACAACAACGCGAACGCCAAACAGCCCGATGTGAAGAAACCGATTAATGGCGGCGTGCTCAACGGAAAAGCGATCTACCTGCCGCAACCTGAAGGGTCCGGCGAAGCTACCGGCGTCGTGCTGGTCCAGGTTCTGATAGATGAACAGGGCTCGGTAGTGGAAGCGCGCGCCGTTTCCGGTCCGCAGCACCTGCATGCTTCAGCCGTGAGCGCAGCCAAACTCGCGCGGTTTACGCCGACGACGCTGATGGGTGAACCGGTCAAGGTCGCCGGCACGATTAGTTACAATTTCGGTCGTTCAAATTAGAAACTTCAAATCAATCGCAAACATAACTGATGACACAGACCAGCACTGATACGGCTATCTCGTGTCCTGCGTGGTCCATCTCCGGTTATCTGGAGGTGCGTGACGGCCATTTGAATATCAATGGCGCGGACGCATTGGACCTCGTAGGACAGTATGACTCTCCACTCTTCGTCTTTTCCGAACCGCGAATCCGCGACAACATCGCGCGCCTGCAACACGGAGCGAGCGTTGTCGATCGTCCAATCAAGTTTTGTTACGCGTCTAAGGCCAATTCGAACATGGCGATCTTGAAAACCGTGCTCGACTCAGGCATCGACGTCGAGGTCAACAGCGGCGGCGAGTTGTTCAAGGCGCTGCGCGTTGGCTTTCATCCGGATCAGATCATCTTCAACGGCACCAGCAAGTCAGACAGCGAGATCGACGATGCGGTGCGCGCCGGCATTTACGCCATCAACGTCGATTCGATTTACGAGATCGATCTGGTCGATGCGTCCGTGAAGCGTTTGCGCGCGCAAGGCGAGGACGTACCGGCGGCGCGCATCACGCTGCGACTCGTACCCGAAATTGGTACGCGATCGCATCTCGGTTTGCAGACAGCGCTGCTGACGTCGAAGTTTGGTATTTCGTCGACTGAAGTGCTCGAGGCGTTTCGGCGCGGTTTGGAGAAGCGCGACACGATCAACGTCTGCGGGATTCATATTCACGTCGGGTCACAGACTCCCGATGTCGAACCGTTTGCCGAAGCGTTTCGCAGTATGTGGGAGCACCTGGTAACGATTCACAACGAGACCGGACACACGCTCGAGCACATCAATCTGGGCGGCGGCATCCCGGTGAATTACCTGCGCGATCGTTCGCAGGCAGACCAGCTTCCCGAACACGAACGCGACATGCTGGGTGCGGAACTCGAGCCCGCCGCGGTGTTGAAGGAAGCGTTGCGCGTCGCGCGTGAGTCCGCACGAGCAGCGAATGCCGAACATCTGCTCGACAAAGTCACGATCGTTCTGGAGCCGGGGCGCAGCGTGATTGCCGATGCTGGGTTGGTGCTGACGACCGTGCGCAACATCAAGCGTCGTCCCGAAACAGGCGATGTTTGGCTGTTGACCGATGCCGGATACAACATCATGCTCTCGATGAATAACTACAAGTGGTACTACCACCTGATCTCCGCGTCGCGCGCCGGTGAACCTTATGATCGCGAGTACAAGGTAGCTGGTCCACTGTGTGACTCGGGCGATGTGTATTTCGATATCGAGCGTGAAGGGCGGC
>DATJKO010000429.1:0-9882 GCA_035491355.1 Pyrinomonadaceae bacterium | reverse complement strand
GTACGCGGAGCCGCTCTTGATGACGCCCGTCGACTCGCTCGACACGTTGATCATCATGGGGCTCGACGAGGAAGCGGCGACGACGCGCGCCTACATTCTCGACAATCTCTCGTTCGACAAAGACATGGACGTTCAGAACTTCGAGATCACGATCAGGCTGCTTGGTGGATTGATCACGAACTATCAACTCACGGGCGACAAGCGCTTTTTGAATCTCGCGGACGACCTCGGCCGCCGGCTGCTGCCGGTTTTTGAATCTCCAACCGGGATGCCGTATCGCTACGTCAATCTCAAGAGCGGCAAAGTGCGCAATCCCGTCAGTAATCCGGCGGAGATCGGAACGCTGATTCTGGAATTCGGCGCACTGAGCAAACTGACCGACAATCCGGTCTACTTCAACAAAGCGAAACGCGCGCTGGTCGAAACCTACAATCGTCGTTCGAAGATTGGCCTGGTCGGCGAGTGGATCAACGTCGAGACCGGCCAATGGACCAACTCCGACAGTCACATTAGCGGGGCGATCGATAGCTACTACGAATACCTGCTGAAGTGTTCGGTGCTGTTTGGTGATCAGGATTGCAAACGCATGTGGGGCAACAGCATCGTGGCCATCAACAAGTACCTCGGGGATGAGATCATCACCGACAAGGGTGTCGAACTCTGGTACGGGCACGCCGACATGAATACCGGCGCGCGCGCTGATTCTACATACGGTGCGCTCGACGCGTTCTTCCCGGCGGTGCTCGCGATGGCTGGTGACCTCCCGCGCGCGAAGCGCTTGCAGGATTCTTCGTTTGCGATGTGGAAACACCACGGCATCGAGCCGGAAGTGTTTGACTACCGCACTAAGTCGGTTAAAGCTCCCGGTTATCCGCTGCGACCTGAGATCGTCGAATCAACGTACTACCTCTATCACTACACGCGAGATCAGAAGTACCTGCTAATGGGCCGGCGCTTATGGACCGACTTTGTGAAATACTGCCGGACTGATGAGGGTTACGCCGCGCTGAAGAGCGTGGTGACAAAAGAAAAGACGGATTCGATGCAGAGCTTTCTTTTCGCGGAGACGTTCAAGTACTTCTACCTGCTGTTCGCGCCACCGGAGACGCTCGATTTCAAGAACGTGGTCTTCAACACCGAGGCGCATCCTATCCGGCGCACCTGGCCCACAAAGTAGGAGCGAGAGCGACCGCACTCAACTGAGGAAAGACAGAACATCGGTTGGACTGAGATCTTTGTTCTTTGTGCTTGGTTCTTCCTTTGCGCCTTTGCGGGAGAACTGTCGTCGACATTCACCTTCCCCTTCTGACCTGATCGGGTGTAATCTGTGCGCAAATGAAAGTACTCTTCCTTACCTTTCTGCTTGCTTTGCTGCCTGTTCTTCAACAACAGCCAACGGTCGTAGAACGTGAAGATGGGGACCTCGTTGTAGTCAAATTCAACTGGAACAAGATTCGGCTGAACGGCGATCTGATCCATAGCGCACTCGATCCTGGTCCACCGATGAACGAACCGATCCGGATCAAACCGCCGGAAAACAAAAACGAGTCGCAAGAGGTCAAGAACAGGCGCGACATGAACGAACGGCGCCTGGAGATGAAAAATACCACTGACGCCGCCAAAGCATCGCAGCAGAAAGACGCCGATCAGTATCTGTTGCGACTCGAAGTGAAGAACGTCGGCACGAATGTGATCAAGAGCATGGTTTGGGAATACCAACCCTCGGCCCAAGCCGCCGAGTACGAATTGCGTCAGTACGTATGTTCGTTCAAAGCGAAGCCGAACGAGAGTAGGAAGTTTGAGTTAGTGAGTGAATACAATCCGGTGAAACTGATCGAGGCAAACGTGGAGACCGGCAAGGCGAAGGGCGGTAGAGTAGTTATCAACCGGATTGATTATGCGGATGGAACGACGTGGAAACGGAAGGGATGGTCGGTGCTCATCCCTCCCGAAACGCTGAACGGTCTTGGCAACGGCAAATGTCTGATGTTCTGAGATCTCAGATTTGAGATCTAAGAATTCCAAACCCTACTTATAATCCACTCCCAGGTTCTCAAACAGAAACGCATAAATATCTCGCGTCTGCTCGATCGACTTCGTCGTGTTGCTTGCGCCGTGCGCTGAATTGGTGTCGATGCGAATCAGCACGGGAGCATCACCGCCCTGCGCTGCTTGCAACGCCGCGGCGTATTTGTAGTTGTGGGCCGGGACCACGCGATCGTCGTGATCGGCCGTGGTGATCAACGTCGCCGGATACTTCCCGCCCTGCTTGATATTGTGAATCGGCGAGTAAGCGTAGAGAGCCTTGAACTCCGCTTCCTTTTCTTCAGCCGAGCCGTAATCAGCAATCCAGTTCCAGCCGATCGTGAACTTCTGGAATCGCAGCATGTCCATCACGCCTGCCTGCTCAATGACAACGCGGAACAACTCCGGCCGCTGATTCGAGACGGCACCGACGAGCAAGCCGCCATTCGAAGCGCCCTGAATCGCGAGCTTGTTGGAGTTCGTGTACTTGTTTGCGATCAGCCATTCGGCCGCCGCGATGAAGTCGTCGAACACGTTCTGCTTCTTCAGCTTCGTGCCCGCTTCGTGCCACTTCTCGCCGTACTCACCACCGCCGCGCATGTTTGCCGACGCATAGACCACGCCTTGTTCGAGTAACGCCATGCGCAAAGAGTTGAAGCCCGGCGCCGTGACGACGTTGAAGCCGCCGTAACCGTAAAGCAGCGTCGGATTGTTGCCGTCAAGCTTCAGGCCTTTCTTGTAGACCAGGAACAGCGGCACACGCGTACCGTCTTTGCTGTTGTAAAAGACTTGCTTGGTTTCGTAGTTCTCCGGTTTGAAGCCGGGAATGTCGACGGTGCGGAAGACCGATGACTTCTTAGTTGCAATGTCGTACTTGTAGATCGTCGATGGAAAGTTGAACGAGCTGAAGTTGTAGAACACGTACTTGTCGTCGTTCAGTCCGCCGAAGCCGCCCGCAGTGCCGACGCCGGGCAATTGAATCTCGTTTTCCAACTTTCCGGTCAGGCTGAAAACATACGCGCGAGTAGCGACGTCCTTGCGCCACGAAGCGAAGAGTTTTCCGCCGGCGGTGCCTGCGCCCTGCAACGGTTCGGTCCTTTCGGGCAGCACGTCTTTCCAGTTTTTCTCATCCGGGTTCTTCGGATCGACGAGCACGACGCGGCCGTTCGGCGCGTTCTTGCTCGTGCGAATTAGAAACTTGTCGTCAACGTTGTCGATGACGTTGTAACTGTCGTCGCCGATTTCGGCGATGATCGGCGAAAAGTTCGCGTCGTCTGCCTTCAGATCTTTGTAGAAGAGCGAGTTTCCTTTCTTTCCCTTGCCTCGTTCGGAGATCGAGAGAATCGCGAAACGTTCGTCTTCGGTGGTGCCGACACCCTGGAAGCGTTGCGGATGTTCCTTGTCTTCGTAAACCAGTACGTCTTCGGCTTGCGGCTGGCCGACTTTGTGGAAGTAGACCGTTTGAAACTCGTTCTTGCTGGTCAGTTCCTTGCCTTTTTCGGGGGCCGGATAGCGGCTGTAATAGAAACCGTCGCCCTGCCAGGAGACGCCGGCGTTTTTGATCCATAGCACTTCATCAGACAGTTTCTTGCGCGTGGCAACTTCCATCACGCTCACCGTCACCCAGTCAGAACCACCGGTCGAGATGCCGTAAGCGAGATACTTGCCGTCCTTCGAAAGCGAGAACGCGCTGAGCACGGAAGTGCCGTCGGTCGAGAAGGTGTTCGGATCGAGAAAAACTTCGGGCTTGCCGTTCACGCCCTGCTGGATGTAATAGACGCTTTGGTTTTGCAGACCGTCGTTCTTCGTGAAGAAGTAAGTATCGCCACGACGGAACGGGGCCGAGATGCGCGGGTAGTTGAACAGTTCGGTCAGCCGCGTCTTGAGTTTTTCGCGATACGGAATCCTGTCGAGATAGCCGAATGTGACTTTGTTCTGCGCCTCGACCCAGGCTTGTACTTCGGGTTTGCGGTCGTCTTCGAGCCAGCGATACGGATCGGCGACTTTGGTGCCGAAGTAATCATCGACCTGATCGCCTTTGCGGCTCTCCGGGTAGACGAGCTTTGGATCTTTGGCAGTGGCCGCGCCGGTTGCGGACGTGGTTGCTGGAGCGACACTCTGCGCCCACGACCGACTGACGATCGGCGCGATGGCGGCAGCGCCTAGGGAAGCGGCGACGAGTAAAAACACAAACAGGCTTCGTCTCACACTAACAGTAGTTTCTGGGTGGTTCTTCGTCATGTTTTGTTCTCCGCAGGCAGGATCCGAATTTGGCGGAATCAATGTAATTGACTTGCGAAAAAAGTTCAAAGCGTGCGGGCCGTATCGAGTAACATTACGTCGTTATTGGCCTGGTCATTTCGCTTCGTTTAGGTACCGATGAATCAAGCAATTCGCACACGAACGCGAGGGATTGAAAAACCTGGCGGCGTGTATTTGATGACTGCCTACGACTTCATCGCCATGGGTCTCATCCCCTTTATCTCAATGATTTTTGCTCTAAGCCTTCCGAACCAGGGATATGGAGTCGTCGAAGTGTTTGTTTCATTGGTCCTGTGTTTGGCGGTGATGGGTGCTTCGGTGTGGGCGCTGAATGGCGACAACTTTGGGCGTCAGTTTCTGTTGGCGGTTGTTTCGATAACCGCGGGGATTTGGATCATCGGCGCGCTCGCAATTCTCACCGGATCGTTGACAACAGATTTCGGCCGGCCACGCGTGATCGGGTACATCGTTCGCGGCGTTACGGCGCTGATTCTTAATTGGTGGTACTTCCATCGACAGAACGTTCGTGAATACTATCGGCAGTGAAGACTCTTAATCGCCGTCCTGTTCGTGGGCCTCGCATGCACGCCTGATCGTTGTGCTTCACAAACTCGGGCCGACCGCGATCGGCGAGCCTGTGTCGTGAGGAGAGTTTGGACCAAGTTAGTTGCGATGGAGCTTTGCACAAAGTGGACTGGCCTTCTCTGCGGCACTCCGCGTTATCTCAGCGTGCTCTGCGGTTAAAGGCTTTTCAACGCAGAGGCGCGGAGATAACGCGGAGTGCGGCAGAGAAGACTAGGCCACTCTTTGTGCAAAGCCGTGGGACATTAAGAAAACTAGCATCGGCCGACCTAAGTTGCGAAGAGCTTGTCGGGCTCAATCGGGGGCTGATAGAATCCCACCGTTCAAACGCTATGAGCAACCCGCAACCGTTACATTATCGCCCACTCGAGTCGCGCGCTAACCTCTTCGCCGACTAGTTCTAACCGTTTGCAATAATAGCTACTTAGGCGTCGGAAAACGTAAGAGTTTCCGGTTTAAGCCGTTGTCTCTCGGCTCGGCAATGGGCCGAACAAACACAGGGAGTTAAGCACATGTCGACCAGCGTAATCGCACCACCCAGACGTCCTGAGATTAAGACTTCTCTGCCTGGACCAAAGGGCCAGAAGATCGTCGAAGCCGACGCCAAATTCGTCAACCCGTCATACCCCCGCCCATCCTTCAAACTCGTCGCCGAACGCGCGAGCGGCGTGTGGGTCGAGGACGTTGACGGCAACATTTTTCTCGACTGCAACGCCGGCGTTGCCGTGTGTTCCACCGGACACTGCCATCCGGAAGTTGTGAAAGCGATCCAGGAACAGGCGGCCCAACTGATTCACATGTGCGGCACCGATTACTACTACCGCCACATGCCCGAACTCGCCGAAAAGCTCGACGCGATCGTGCCGATCAAGTCACCAACTCGCACGCACTTTGCCAACAGCGGTACAGAAGCCGTCGAGACCGCATTGAAACTCGCGATGCACGCCACGGGACGCGAGAAGTTCATCGGCTTCTTCAACAGCTTTCACGGACGCACACTCGGCTCACTCTCGTTAACGTCGTCGCGAGCCGCACAACGCAAAGGCTTCAAGCGACAGGCACTCGACGTGGTCCACGTGCCGTATCCAAACGAATTTCGCAATCCTTTCAGTGCGGCTGACTGCGGCGACGGCGGCGCTTCGCAAGGCGCACTAAACTGGATCGAAGAACGATTGTTCAAAACGACGACGCCGCCTGAAGAAGTAGCCGCGATCGTCGTCGAAGCGGTGCAGGGCGAGGGCGGTTACGTACCGTCGCCAAAAGGTTTTCTACAAGGTCTGCGGCGCATCTGCGATCAGCACGGCATTCTGTTGATCGTCGACGAAGTGCAGAGCGGCATGGGCCGCACCGGCAAGATGTTCGCTTGCGAACACTACGACGTCGAGCCTGACATCGTCTGTATCGCAAAGGGCATCGGTTCGGGTCTGCCGATCGGCGCCTGCGTCGCGCGCGCCGATCTGATGGACTGGAAACCAGGCGCACATGCGTCGACCTTCGGCGGCAATCCCGTTTGTATTGCGGCAGCGTTGAAGACGATCGAATTGCTCGAAGGCGGTTTGGTCCAGAACTCGGCTGAGGTTGGTGCTTACCTCAAAGCCGGTTTGGAGAAACTGAAAGCGAAGCACGACTGTATCGGCGACGTGCGTGGGATGGGGATGATGATTGGAGTCGAGTTTGTGGAAGACAAGTCTTCGTTGAATCCAGCCCCGGAGTTGCGCGATCGCATCGAGGTGGCGTGTTTCGATCGCGGCTTGATCATTCTCGGCGCCGGTGCGAACGCGATTCGCTGGTCGCCGCCGCTGATATTGACGAAAGAGAACGTCGACGTCGCGCTCGAGATCTTCGACGAGGCGATCACCGTGTCGCTGTCATAGTTTTTCTTTGATTTCCTGCATTCTCGCGCGCAGGCGTTCCTCTTCGACGCCTGCGACGTGACCATCGCGAAAGACTTCACGTCCCGCAATCACAGTCATGATTACGTCGCGTCCCGATGAAGCGAAGATCGCTGTCGCCAGAGGATCGTGGTTCGGAATCTGATGCGGGCCTGTTAACGACAACACCGCGAGATCCGCTTGTGCGCCTTCACGCAACTCGCCGACTTGACCTTCGAGATCCATACAACGCGCGCCGCCCAGTGTCGCCGTCGCCAACGCCTCGGACACCGTGATCATATTCCCGCCTGCGCGTGCGAGCAGAACGGCGAATCGCGTCTCCTCGAGAATGTCGCACGTGTTGTTACTCGCAACCGAGTCGCTACCAAACCCAACCGCAACCCCCGCTTCGAGAAACTTCGCAAACGGCGCGCGTCCGTGGCCCAACTTCGCGTTCGACTTCGGACAGTGCGCAACCTTCGCTCCCGCCTCGCGCACTGTTTCAATATCCGCATCGTCAACGCGAATGCAATGCGCCAGCAGCGGCTGCGTATCCAGCACACCAACCTGCTTCAAGTACTGAATCGTGGACGACCGTGGCGCCGTCCATTCGATTCCGCGTCCGGCTAACTTTTCGGCAAACGTGCCACAACCTTCACGCACGAACAACTCTTCATCGTGCGACTCAGCGGCGTGCATCATCAGCGGCAACTTTTCCCCGAGGGCAAGTTCTGCAATCAACTCGAGCTGCGGTCCACAAACCGTGTAAGGCGCATGCGGAGAGACACCAACGCGCACTAGCTCTGTCTCCATCCCGCGCAACTCCGCCACCTTCGTTTTCAAGGTCGCAAAGTTCTCGTGCACCAAACGCGGATCCGGACCAAACGATTCCTGAAACACCACACCGCGCAAACCAAGGTCCTGCAAGGCGAGCATACTCGTCATCGCAGAATCGCTCGCATCGCCGACACACGTAATGCCGGCTCTCACCGCCTCGCACGCACCCCACGTCGCTGAAACGCGCAAGTCGTCAGGCGTCAATTTCTCCAGCCGCGCAAGCGTCAACTTTCGGAGCCACCCAAAGAAGTCTTCGTCTTCGAGATATCCACGCATGACGGTGAGTTCGAGGTGCGTGTGCGTGTTGACGAGTCCCGGAAGGATCAGCGCCTCGCCAAAGTCTTCGACCGAAAACTCCGGGAAGCGGGAAGCGATTTCAGCCCCGGTACCAACGCCCACGATCTGTGGTCCACGAACAGCAACGGCGCCGAATTCGATCGGCGGAGCGGACACGGGCATAACCCATCGCGCGGAATAAATTTTTGTTGACACGGATGCCACGGATTATCGTTGCGGGGCCTTTGCGTTCTTGAGTTGACGATAGCGCCCCATGATCGACATCACATACGCTTTGGTTGATGGTATGTCGATGCGGTTGATGAACTCCACGCCGGTCTGCGACTTCCCTTCCTCAACGCGACTCCACTCAACCGCCCGGCTTGGCCCAGCGTTATACGCGGCAATCATGCGCGCTTCGACATCCGGCGTATCCTGAAACTGCTCCCAGATCTTTTCGAGATACCAGCAACCGATCTGAATGTTTCGTTCAGGATCGCGCAACAGAGCCTCCGGATCCGTCGCCATCTGTCGTTCGAGTTCACGCAATCCTGTCTGGGCCGCCCACTCGCGCCCGACTGCCGGCGTCACTTGCATCAGACCGATCTCGCCGTCCTTGCCCGTCTTCCACGGACTGAAGTAGGTTTCCTCGTAGATGATGCTCCACACCAGATCGGGATCGATGCGATAGATCGACGCCTGGCGATCGATCAACGAGTCGAAGCGATGTGTCCAGTAATTATTAAGCAGGTAAGCCGAACCGATTATGAGGAGGAGGATGACACCGGCAACAACAAGCGCGCGTTTCATTAATTGGGGAGTCAGTTCTTGCGTCGCAGAGCAGACCAGAAACTCGCACGAGAACAAGCGTAGTCGACACCTTCGTAACGCGATCGCAGGGCATGCTCGTCGAGCACATGGCCCTGCAGCCAAACTTCAGCATCAAGCGTTGCGCCGACTGCCAGCGAATCGCCGCGCAGAGCGCGCTGGTTGACGAGAACTTCGAGCTTGATGCGTTCGAGATCGAGATGAATCCAAACGAGATCCTCGCCGGACAGCGGATTGCGCAGCGGTTTAAAAGCGATTACGCGACCCGTCAAACTCCAATCGTTCTCATGGGCTGCGCGCGCGGGTGCGGCTTTTTCCAGCGGCAACCAGCGTGTCTTTGCTTTGCCGCGGCGCACCCGCGCGCGATAAGCGAGACCGCAGAGTCCGATGTGCAGTTCCTGTGCGCCGAATCCAGCCGGTCCGACTTCGGTAAGGTTTTGCAGTTCGAAAAGGACTTCGCAGTCGGTGCCTTCACGATATCCGTGAATCACTGCTTCGCCTTCTTCGTCATACTCGGTGAGCGCCCACGGTGCGATCGTCTGAATGTACCGCGCGCGAAAACCAGGACGACAATCGGCGTAGAACAAGTCGCCGCTGCCTGATTCGTAAAGGACGGTCCAAACTTCGAGACCTTCACCGAGTTTCCAACAACGACCGTGCAACACCGCGCCGCGACGATTGAGTTGCGTCGCCTCACCTTGATCGCCCGCCTGCTCTGCCAGGTAGTTGAAGGCCTTCTCGCTGGAAACTTCTAACCCGATGGTCTCAAAAGTTGGATTCATAATATCGAAAGCTATGTTGGTTTTGTCAGTAGTCAGTTGTCAGTAGTCAGTGGTTAATTCTCAATTCGTACTACTGACAACTGACTATTGACCACTGACCACCCAATTATTGCGCGCCTCGCTTGCGCTGTCTACGCTTAGTCGTCTTTCCGCTCGTCGCTTCTGCGCGTGGCGCGCGCGTGCGGAAACCGCGAATCACTCTTTGCGGTCCGTGCGTCGGTTGCACTCCCGATCGGACCATCTCCGCAAACAGGTCAACATCATAGTCCGCTTCGCGCGACATGTCTTCTCGAATCGCGTGTAAGACTTCCAGAAATTTTGGACGACGATACATTTTCGTGTAGAGCTTTGTTCTTTGTGGTTTGTGCTTTGTGCTTTGTTCTTAGTACTTTGTTCTTTGTGCTTTGTACGAACAAGAA
>DATJKO010000428.1:0-5581 GCA_035491355.1 Pyrinomonadaceae bacterium | reverse complement strand
GTCCACCAAAGACATTCGGCTCCCACTCGCCTTCCTTCCGGCTGTAGTCCAAATAAAGCATCGACGCCACTGCATCCACACGCAGTCCATCGAGATGAAACTCCCTGAACCAGTAGAGCGCGTTCGCGATCAGAAAATTGCGTACCTCGTTACGACCGTAGTTGAAGATGTACGTGCCCCAATCAGGATGCTCGCCTTTCCGCGGATCGAGATGTTCGTACAACGCGGAGCCGTCGAACCGTCCAAGCGCAAACGCGTCTTTCGGAAAATGCGCCGGCACCCAATCCATGATCACGCCGATCCCGCGCTGGTGCAGGTAGTCGATCAGGTAGCGCAGGTCGTCAGGAGTTCCATACCGCGCTGAAGGGGCGTAGTAGTAACTGACCTGGTACCCCCACGATGGTCCGTACGGATGTTCCTTCAGCGGCAGGAACTCGACGTGGGTGAAGCCTAGCTGAGTAACGTAGTCGGCCAGCGGCTGCGCCATCTCACGATAAGTGAGCGGCTGATTCCCTTCCTCGATCTTTCGCCGCCACGATCCGAAGTGCACTTCGTAGATCGAAAGCGGTTGACGAAAGTGCTCGCGCGACGCCCGTTGCTTCATCCATTTCGCATCGCGAAACTTGTAGCTCGACTCGTAAACGATCGAGGAAGTGTCCGGGGGGATCTCAGTGAACTGTGCGTAGGGATCGGCCTTGAGAAACGGTGCGCCTCGCTGCCCACGGACCTCAAACTTGTACAACTCACCCGCGGTCAGATCCGGAATGAACAACTCCCAAACGCCCGATCCGTACAGCATTCGCATCTGATGCACACGCCCGTCCCAGTTGTTGAAGTTGCCAACAACACTGACGCCCGACGCATGCGGCGCCCAAACAGCGAAGGCGACGCCTTTCACAGCGCCGACCTTCATCACATGCGCGCCGAGTTTGCTGTAGATCTGTTCGTGCTTACCCTCGCCAAACAAATGGAGGTCGAGTTCGCCGATAGTCGGGGGGATGCTATATGGATCGCGAATGGTAGTCGTACCGCCGCTGTGATGGATCCTTAAACGATAAGAAGGGATTCTCTTAATCCGGGGTACAAAAACATCAAACAGGCCGGCCGCATCGATCTTCTCCATCAGGATTGGACGCCGTCTGCCGATGAGCGCTTCGACTTGCTCGGCGTCAGGCCGGAAGACACGAATTGTCAGACCGTTGTCCTGAAGATGTGGGCCAAGGACTTGATGGTTCGGCATGGAGCACATATATGTCCGCTCCGGTTCCCTTCTCGGCAACGTTACTCCGTGCCTCCGCTAGCATAGCCACAAATGTATTTCGATTTGAGGGCAGACCAAGCTGATCCGAGTGCTCGATTACGCGCGCGGCGTACTTCATCACCTGAATCGTCTCAATTCCGGAGATGTCGTAAAAGAACCAACCGCAACTCGTGAACATCAACAACGCGTTCCGCTGCATTTCGAGCAACGTAAACGCGCGCAGCTCATCCGCCGGAGACAATGGGTACCGGGCATGTCGTGCGAGGAACTCAGCCGGGGAGCAGCGCTTCAACAAGACGTCGATGTAAGCGTTACGTGCGTCCCACGGGTCCTTGAACAACTTGCTTCCAAGCTCCTCGAATCCTTCCGCCGCACGATCGCGCAAGTAGTTCAGCGCCGAACGAAGCGGACCGCGCCACTCCTGGTTCCAATTCGATTCGCCGCCTGTGTGACACCCGCAGTTTCGCAGCCACCGGCTCACGCCGTGCTCACAACTCCACGACGTCCCTTCATTATCCGGCCCACTCTTAATCTTCACTTCATGCTGCGGCGGATAACGATCGAGAAATTCGCCATAATTCGTAATCCAGAAACCTTCGCGCGGCGCTTCAACCGACAGGACGTGCGCGAGACACAGATCGCCAAACTTGAAATGGTGGCCGTACGTCTCGCCGTCGGTAGCGATGTTCACCATTGACTTTCCAGCAGATGCTGACTTCAGCATCCCCACCAAACGTTCGCTCGACGTCAACGCCTTCTCGAACGCGATCGCGCGCGCCAGTGGACCATCGTAGAAAAACACCGCAATCGATCGTCCGCTGCCGTCTCGATGAAAATAGCTGTACGGGCAGCTCGGGTCTATAGAGCTGTCTTCAACGTCCTGCCAATCGGCGCTACCAGGCGCGCGATAACGCCAGGCCTGCGCCGGTGCGAGAATCACATAACGCAAACCGTGGTCGATCAGCACTTCGAGAGTTGCATCGTTAACTGCCGTCTCGGGCAGCCACATCGACTCCGGCTCGCGCCCGAAGCGATGGCGAAAATCCGCGATGCCCCACATTACTTGCGTCACTCGATCGTGCTCGTTGCATAGCGGCAGGATCGCATGTCCGTAAGCCTGCGCGAGTGCATTGCCGTGACCCGACCGCGCTCGCGCACTCGCTTTATCGGCTTCGAGAATTCTCAGGTAGGTGTCGGGATGGTGCGTCTCCAACCACGACAAAAGCGTTGGACCGAAGTTGAAACTAATGTGAGCGTAGTTATTGACAGTGTGTTCGCCGACGAGCGCGGCCGCGTTCGCGGCGTAGCATTCGGCATGAATGCGTTCGTTCCAATCGTGGTACGGCGCGGCGCTTACTTCGCGCTCGACTCTACCTGTCCAGGGATTTTCGCGTGGAGGTTGATAAAAATGGCCATGAATTATTAACGCGGTGTTTTCCAGCAAGACTACGACTCTTTCGACTAAAACAGTTTTCCCGCAAAGGCGCAAAGACGCAAAGGAAACACAGAACGTGGCAGCGGTTAACTTTGCGCCTATGCGCCTTTGCGGGAACTTTCTACCCCATCTCATCAAACGCCAAACGAGCCGCGCCAAGCAACCCAGCGTTGTCACCGCACTCGGCGGGCGCGATTTTCACCTCTTGCGCGGTGGCACGAAAAGCCCGCTCTGAAACTTCCTGATGCATATCGGCCGCGAGCAAGTCCCAACCATTCACAACGCCGCCACTGACGACGACGATCTCGGGATCGATGAAAGTCATCAGGTTCGCGAGCCCGATCCCCAAATACCTTCCCGCGCGCTTGAACACGGACAGCGCCAGTTCATCACCGCGCCTTCCAGCGTCGTAAACTTTCTCCGCCGTCAACTCATCGGCACTTAACGTCGCCTGCGGAAACTGCGCCAGACTCTCACGCGCCATGCGTACGATTCCCGTCGCCGAGGCAAACAGTTCGAGACAGCCCGTGTTGCCGCACTTGCACTTCAAACCTGAAAACGGATCGACTGTCGTGTGTCCAATCTCGCCCGCCGATCCATGCGCGCCGCGCCAGAGTTTGCCACCAAGCACAACGCCGCCACCGACACCGGTTCCCAGTGTGACGCTCACAACGTCGCGACACCCGCGCGCTGCGCCGAGCCACATCTCACCCATCGCGGCGGCGTTAGCGTCGTTCTCGAGCATGACGGGCCAACCGAGTCGCTCCTGCAACACCGCTTTCAATCCGAAGTTGATGATCGAAGGGAGGTTCGGCGCTGACAGTACAACTGCCTGTGCGGTGTCGACCGGACCTGGGACCATCACCGACGCGGCAACGATCGGGCAGTGGTCGCCACTGCGCCATTCGTCCGCGACACCCGCCAGCGCATCGACAAGCGCCGACGGAGATTCATCCTTCGGCGTTTGCCGCTTTATCTGCTTATGGATCTTTCCGGTGTCGTCAACGAGACCGATCCGAAGGTGGGTGCCGCCTAAATCGACGGCGAAAACGAGGCCTCGCCCGGCTGGTTCAGATATCGCACTCAACGTTTCGCTCGACTGACCTTTCAGCCTCCCCTGTACAACTCCTCAGACTGCTTCTTCGGCAGGTTCAAGTTTCGCCGTCTCAACCTCAAACTCCCCTCGTGAGAGGTTTCTTGATATCAACACTCCCGCCACTATCGCGACGAGCAAGTATACCGATCCCGCCGCCCATTCTTTAAAGATCAATTTCCCGATGCCGAAAAGTGAACCATAAATCAGAGCACAACCGAGAATCCAATTAACGAACTGCAACGACAAACGGCCCTGCGCATGTTCCTGGGCGAGTCCGGCGTCGCGGGCGATTCCGTTCCAACCCGGTCCTTCCGGGCGGACGCGGCGATAGAACGCGATCAACTTTTCCTTCGGCTCAGGTTGGGTAAACATCGTAACCGCCACCCATACAATAGTGGTTACGCCGACAGTCACCAACATCAGGTAGGCGAAATCTTTCGGAAGATCGCTGTCCCACTTCAAAATGACTTGCAGCAGGATCGAAACGATGGCCGCACAGATCATTGCCGACACTTCGGACCACGCATTGATGCGCCACCAGAACCAGCGTAGCAACAGAACCGTACCAGTTCCCGCTCCCGTAACCAGCAAAAGTTTCCAGGCCTTGCCGATCGAGTCCATGTAGAACGTGACGACAAGTGAAACTACCATCAGGAACAGTGTGACCATTTGTGAAGCGATAACGTAGTGTTTGTCGGAGCTCGAACGCTGGATGAAGCGCCGGTAAAAATCGTTGATGACGTACGAAGCGCCCCAGTTTAACTGCGTTCCGATCGTCGACATGTACGCGGCTGCAAACGCCGCCAGCATGAAGCCGCGTAAGTAAGACGGAAACACGCTCGGATCCATCAAGGTCTTGATGTAACCGGTTTCTTTGTCCGCCAGATTCGGATAAAGAATGAGCGACGCAAGTGCTGTCAAGATCCAGGGCCACGGTCGTAGAGCGTAATGCGCGATGTTGAACCAGAGCGTGGCAAGTAGTCCGTGCTTTTCATTCTTGGCGGAGAAGATTCGTTGGGCCACGTAACCGCCGCCGCCTGGCTCCGCTCCGGGATACCAGGTGGCCCACCAAACAACGCCGAGATAAACAAACAGCGTTATGGCCGGCATCCAAAGCGAATCGAATGCGGGAAAGAAAGCCAGACGTGTACCCGATCCACTCGCCGCATCCATCGCGCCGATCTTCGCTTTCATCTGATCGATGCCGCCCACAGCGTTGACCGCGAGGATAGCCAGCACGATCACCATGCCCATCTTGAGCGCAAACTGAAACAGGTCGGTTACGAGCACGCCCCACAGTCCGGAGATCGCGGTGTAGAACGCGGTGAAGAGCAGCATGCCGATTACGACGAGCATCGCACCGCGCTTCTCGAGGCCAAGCGTGATCTCGAGGATCTTCACCATTGCCAGGTTTACCCAGCCGAGGATGATGCAGTTGATTGGCAGTCCGAGATACAACGCGCGAAAGCCGCGCAGGAACGCCGCCGGTTTGCCTGAGTACCGAAGTTCCGCAAACTCGATATCGGTCATGACACCTGCGCGCCGCCACAAACGCGCATATAAGAAGACGGTCAGCATCCCGCTCATTACGAAATTCCACCAGAGCCAGTTACCCGCGATTCCGTTCTTAGCAACGAAACCGGTGACGGCCAGTGGAGTGTCGGCGGCGAATGTCGTTGCTACCATCGAGGTGCCGGCCAACCACCATGGCACGTTGCGTCCAGACAAGAAGAACTCGCTCGTGCTGCCGGTCGCTCGGCGGGCGTAGTAGATACCGATGCCAAGATTG
>DATJKO010000427.1:0-2766 GCA_035491355.1 Pyrinomonadaceae bacterium | reverse complement strand
AACGGAGTTCATGCGACTCGCCGAACCCAGCGGAAAGATCGGCCACGCCGAACTCAAGATTGGCGACGCGCTGTTCATGATGGCCGACGAGTATCCTGATTACGGTGCAATCAGCGCGGAAACACTCGGTGGTTCACCAATCAAGCTGCACCTGTACGTCGCCGATGTGGATCAATTTGCGGAGCGTGCAGTAGCCGCAGGTGCGACTCTGGCGCGCCCGGTCGCAGACCAGTTTTACGGCGATCGGACCGGTGTACTGATCGATCCATTCGGTTATTCATGGGTGGTGGCGACGCACCTGAAGATGGTTCCAGACCTGCAACAGGCGTTCGACGATTTTCTCGCTGGGCACGAAGACAAGCCGTCGCAGCCGACAAAACGTGAAGGGTTCTACACGGTTAACCCATACATCACCGTCAAACCTATCGTCGAAACGATCGACTTCGTGAAGGAAGCGTTTGGAGCGGTCGAGTTGTTCCGGGCCGCTGGTTCCGCCGGCGGACTTCACTGCGAAGTGACGATTGGTGACTCGAGAGTGGCGATTGGCGGTGGTCCAAACATCGAGGGCCGGCCATGCGCGATTCACCTGTACGTCCCCGACGTCGATGACGTGTATGCGCGAGCGGTCGCAGCGGGCGCAACTTCACTCGGCCCGCCGGCAGACCAGGAGTACGGCGAACGCAGCGCTGCCGTGAAGGACATCGGTGGCAACGAGTGGTACATCGCCCAGCGTTTCGATCAGACTCCGATTCCGGATCTACACAGCGTCACGATGTATTTCCATCCGGTTGGCGCACCGAAGTTCATCGATTTCCTGCAGCGTGCGTTTGGCGGAAAGGTGCTTGAGCGTCACCAATCAGACGAAGGGTTTGTCTATCACGCGAAGGTTCGCATCGGCGACTCGATCGTGGAAATGGGTGAAGCGCACGATCAGTGGCAACCGATGCAGTCCGCCATCTACATGTTTGTGGACGACGTTGACGCCACTTACCAGCAGGCGCTAAACGCGGGTGCGACGTCGGCGTTGGCACCCACGGACCAGCCGTACGGTGAACGGAGCGCCTGGGTCAATGATGAGTTCGGGAATGTCTGGTACTTGTCGCGGTTGATAACGTGAGCGTCAGCGACCGGCGATTAGGGCCTTGAAGTCGGCGCGCTGTTCCTTGCGTCGCGCGACGAACAACGCTCGTTCCTGTTCCATCGATTTTAAGATCCGCGTCGCCGGCACCGGTGGGATGTCATGGATCGAGTAAGTCATGATGTTAGTTAAGCGGACGTTGTGACATTGCGTGCAACGCGTTCGTAGCGGCACCATCACCGGGAACTGAGCTTCTTCAATCCTGGTCGCATAGTCGAGGTCATTGCCCGCGGCGGCCAGGAATGCGGGGCTCGTCGACGCGTACTCCACTAACCCGCCTGACTCTGGTTCAGTCAACAACTTTCGCCTGCTCAATTCAAACTGTTGCGGCTCGGCAAAAGTCGCACCCGTTTTCGGATCGTTCTTGAAATATCGGAACTGGGCTTCGTAGAACACTGGTGAAGGAACAATCCGGCCCTCGGTGTCGATCAGCAGGTTTTGAATTACCAAGGCGACGGCTTCAAGTTGATCGTGGTGTTGATTGTGCTTCAGGCTCTCGACGAATCGAGCCGGATTGGCCGGAGTCGTCCGTGGCTTCACAAACACTCGCGTCGCACGGCGATAATCCGCTGCGTGCTCATGTAAACGATCCGGCAACAACTCGATTTCCAACCAACCGCTTCGGGCGGAAAACAAATCCGGCAGTTTGCTTGCCTCAACTGCGTCGAGATAGTTGTTCCTGAGCGACCTGATCTCCTCGGTGGTCAACGCCAGCTTCCGCACGAACTGAGGCAAGAGACTGAGAAGCACAGGCTTGCGTTCCTTGATGTCTACTCCCAATTCGGTAGACCTTGCGTAGATGATGTCGTAAACGGCCCAGACGTCCGCTTGCATCAGGGCGCGTTCGATCGGCGAACGTTTCTTCGTTTCGTCGAGCGCCAGACGGAGGGCGGTCGTGAGCTCGGTGAAGGACTGTTCGTTCAAAACATCGCGCGGTCTTGAGTTACTAAAGAACGCCGGGTAAACGGGTTCGATAGCGCGGTCGCCGCGTTCAAACCGGCTGTAACTCTGCCTGCTCAGGCGGATCGGGAATGAGCCCATGCGAACCTGAAAGGGATCGAACGGTGTGCCTGCGGGAAAACCGGGAAAGTCATCGGAAATGCGTACCTCATGATTGCTAGTAAACAACACGCGGAAGATTCGGTTCCATGGATCGTTCGGATCGGCGGCGTAGATCGATTCGGGGTTTTCAGATACGAAGACTGGGCGAGAAGCAGGTTGAACGCTGGCGACTCCTGAGCGCACACACGAAGTTGCTGCAAGCGTGTACACCAGCAAGAGAATCAGCCAGGTTTTTTCCTTGTTCCGCAACATTGGGTCTTTTGGTTAGACGAATATAGAACGGAAAGCTTCCGCAAACTTGCCGTGGTTTTTCCCGGGCAAAGACGCAAAGACTTCACACCCCAGCTTTGCACAGAAGGTACTAATTGAGAGCGTTGTCTTCTCTGCGGTGCTCTGCGTCCCTCCGCGTCCTCTGCGGTTACAGGTCTTTTCAGCGCAGCTTTGCACAAAGAGTCGGTTCTCAGCGGCTTCGCCGCCGTGATGTGAGGCGCGGCTTTGCCGCCGTGATGTGAGGCGCGGCTTTGCCGCCGTGATGTGAGGCGCGGCTTTGCCGCCGTGATGTGAGG
>DATJKO010000426.1:0-9672 GCA_035491355.1 Pyrinomonadaceae bacterium | reverse complement strand
GCGAACTCCTGAAAGAACGAGGACTGAATGCACAGCATGTCGATGCACGTCGTTGCATCGTAACTGACGACGAATTCACCAGCGCGTTGCCGCTGATGGCCGAGACCTTATGCAAGGCCCACGACGCGTTGATGCCACTCGTCGAAAGCAGTCTTATTCCAGTGTTGGGAGGCTTTATCGCGTCAACTGCGGATGGTACGACGACCACACTTGGACGCGGCGGTTCTGATTACACGGCAGCGTTGATCGGCGCAGCGCTTACGGCGAATGAAATCCAGATTTGGACCGACGTGACCGGCGTCCTGACTGCGGATCCACGCGTTGTTCCGGTCGCGCAGACAGTAGAACGCCTGTCGTACGCGGAAGCCTCGGAGCTTGCTTACTTCGGCGCCAAGGTGTTGCATCCGAAAACGATTCAGCCGGCGATTGAAGGCAGTATTCCCGTGCGCATCTGTAACTCGCGCGCGCCGGAGGAAGTCGGCACGCTTGTTGGACCACAGACAGAAACTACAGACCGAACGATCAAGGCGATCGCGCACAAGAGTGGTGTCACGACGGTGCAGATCAGTTCAGCGCGAATGCTTGGTGCGTACGGTTTTCTGCGGGCGCTGTTTGAAGTGTTTGAGCGGCACCGGACGGTCGTTGATGTGGTCGCGACATCGGAAGTCAGCGTTTCGCTTTCGCTTGACGATGCGAGCGCGCTGCCGTCGATCGTTACGGAGTTGGAGCGACTCGGCACGGTGCGAGTCGAGAAAGGTTGTGCGATCGTTTGCGTCGTTGGTGAAGGACTGAGAGGCACGCCGGGAATTGCGGCGCGCGTCTTCAGCGCGATCAGCGACATTAACGTGACGCTGATCTCGCAGGGAGCGTCAAGTATCAACTTCACGTTTGCGGTCGAGGAAGCGCGCGTCGATGAAGCGGTGAAGCGACTGCACGCGGAGTTCTTCGAGCCACAGCCACAAGAAGGCACAAAAAGCACAAAAGGCACAGAAGGAACGTATTGAGTTTGGCAATGACACGAAACTTGTTTGCGCTTACTCGCCAGCTGATCGACATTCCTTCGCTGACAGGTGACGAAGGTGCTGTCGGTTCGTTTCTCGCCCAGCACCTGGAAGGTCTCGGCTATCGCGTGGAGACGCAGGAGATCGCGCCGGGGCGTTACAACGTCCTGGCGACGACCGGAGAACAGCCGCACGTTATTCTCTCCACGCACATGGATACGGTTCCGCCGTTCATGCATTCCGGTGAGGACGACGAGTACATTCACGGACGCGGATCGTGTGACGCGAAAGGAATCATCGCCGCGCAGATCTTCGCGGCCGAGGAGTTACGATCGAAAGGAATGCATAACGTCGGTTTGTTGTTCACAGTCGACGAGGAGCTCGGCAGTGAAGGCGCCAAAGCAGCTAACAATCATCCGCTCGCGCGCGAGTGCCGCTATCTGATCAACGGCGAACCGACAGACAACCGGATTGCGATTGGAACGAAGGGATCGGTGCGCTTGATCGTTACAACGTCGGGACGCGCCGGTCATTCGGCGTATCCGGAATTCGGCGAGTCGGCGATTGAAAAGTTGCTCGATATCCTGCAGGACATTCGCGCGATTGAATGGCCCGAAGACAGCTTCTTCGGTACGACGACGTCCAACATCGGTGTGATCGAAGGTGGCACGCGTCCCAACGTGATCCCGGATCATGCGCGTGCGCAATTGCAAATTCGGCTCGGGATCGATATAGAGCAGATCAAAGCAACTGTAGAACGAGTGGTCGGGGGACGCGGCGAGCTTCAATACGAGTCAGCGCACAATCCGGTGCGTCTGTCTTCGTCGGGGGTTTTTCAGGAAACGACGATCGTGTGCTTCACAACGGACATTCCGTATCTTTCGAACTGGGGTAAGCCGGTGTTGTTCGGTCCGGGATCGATTCTCGACGCGCACACGGATCACGAGCGAATTTCAAAGCGAGAGCTGGATGGCGCGGTGCATCACTACGTGAAGCTCGCGCGAGCGTTGAGTGAGTACGGATGCGACTAGCGTTAATTGGAAACGGTGCGATGAGCCAGATGGTTGCCGCTGAAGCACGTAAGCGCGGCGACGAGATCGGTGATGTCATCGGCGGTGACGACAGGGATCTCAGCGTCGAGCAACTAGCCGACAAACTTCGCGGGCACGACGCGGCGATCGATTTTTCGGTCGGCGCAGCGGTGCTGAAGAACATCGAAGCTGCGGCTCGCGCGCACGTGCCGCTTGTTGAAGGCACAACCGGTTGGAAAGACAAAGAGTCGCAGGCGAGACAGATCGTCGACGAACACAACGGCGCGCTCGTATACGGCGCGAACTTTTCGGTGGGCGTCAACCTTTTCTATCGTCTGACGGAACGGGCAGCGAAACTCTTCGCGGCGGTCGAAGGTTACGACCCGTTTATCGAGGAGGCGCATCACAATCGAAAAAAAGACGCGCCGTCCGGAACGGCGTTGAAGTTGCGGGACATAATGTCAGAGCATCTCGATCGCAACATTTCGACTTCGTCAACGCGCGCAGGCCACATTCCCGGCACACATCGAATAGGTTTTGATTCCGAGTCCGACCAGGTGCTGCTTACGCACACGGCACGTTCGCGAAAGGGCTTCGCGTCAGGCGCGTTGGTCGCCGCACACTGGATCGCCGGCCGCACAGGAACGTTTGAATTCGCCGAGGTCATCGATGAACTGATTGCCGATCACCAATTGCCGAGTTCCAGGTTGTCGAACCCGGACGACTAGACGCAAGAGAATCGACAATCGGCAGTCGCCAATTGGCAATACTGAAACGGAGGTCACCATGACAATGCAACTCGACTGGCTGCGCGGATGTGCGACGGCCCTTGTTACTCCTTTCGCCGGCGATGGCTCCGTCGACGAAAAGCGTCTGCGCGATCTGATCGAGTATCAAATCGCCGGCAATGTGCGTTTGCTGGTGCCGTGCGGAACTACCGGCGAGAGCGTGACGATGACGGAGGAAGAGAACCAGTTAGTCATTCGCACGACGGTTGAGCTTGCCCGCGGTCGAGCGAAAGTGATCGCCGGCACCGGAAGTAATTCAACCTCGACGACGATCGGGCGCTCGCAAGCGGCGCGCGAGCTGGGCGTCGATGCAGTGCTCACCGTTGCGCCTTATTACAACAAGCCGACGCAGGAAGGACTCTACGCGCACTTCCGCGCTATAGCCGAAGCAGTCGACGGTCTGCCCGTGGTGATCTACAACGTCCCCGGCCGCACTTCATCAAACATCGCCGCCGAAACAACGCTGCGTCTCGCGCGCGACGTCGCGAACATCGTGGCCGTCAAAGAAGCGTCCGGCAATTTGAGTCAGATCATGGAGATTCTTCGCAGCCGGCCCGAAAACTTTCGCGTGATCTCCGGCGACGACTCACTGACACTCGCGTTGATCGCACTCGGCGGAGAAGGATTGATTTCCGTAGCGTCCAACGAAGCACCGGCGTTGATGTCGCAATTAAACGACCAGGCACTCGCGGGAAATTGGGACGAAGCGCGCAAGCTTCACTACCGTCTGTTGCCGTTGATGGAGGCAAACTTTATCGAGTCGAGTCCTGGGCCGGTGAAAGCGGGCATGGCGCTGATGGGACTGCTCGAAGAGAACCTGCGTTTGCCGCTCGTGCCCGTGCAGGAGAAAACGCGCGCGCGAATGCGCGAAGTGCTGACCGAGTTGGGCCTGCTACAGGAAACATCGCATGCCATTGCGTGAACAGATCGAAGCGATTGCATCGCGTGGCCATAACGATTTCACACCCGCTGACCGTGCCGTCTTTGATGAACTGAAGCGTGCCCTTAACCGCGGCGAGGTGCGCGCCGCGGAAAAAGACGCGAGCGGCAAGTGGGTTGTAAACTCGTGGGTCAAGCAGGGGCTGCTGCTCGGCTTTCGGATGGGCTCACTTGTCAACATGTCCGTCGGCGAGAGTTTTAAATTCTTCGACAAAGACACTTACCCGGCGCGTCCGACGACAATCGACGAGAACGTGCGCATCGTCCCAGGCGGCTCGACGATTCGCGACGGCGCTTACATTGCTCCCGGCGTTGTCTGCATGCCGCCGATGTTTGTTAATGCCGGCGCGTACGTCGACGAAGGAACGATGATCGACAGCCATGCGCTGGTCGGATCGTGTGCGCAGATCGGAAAGCGCGTGCACATCTCGGCAGCCGCGCAGATTGGCGGCGTGCTCGAACCCGTCGGCGCGGTGCCGGTGATCATCGAGGACGACGTTCTCGTCGGCGGCAACTGTGGTGTCTACGAAGGAACGATCGTGCGCGAGCGCGCCGTCCTTGCATCGGGAACTGTACTGACAGGTTCTACTCCTGTTTACGATCTCGTTCGCGGTGAGGTCTACCAGCGAACTACAGCTGGACCACTCGAAGTGCCGGCGGGTGCGGTTGTGGTTCCTGGGGCGCGGGAGGTAAACAACGAACACGGTCGCAAGTGGGGGCTGTCGTTGTATGCGGCAGTGATCGTCAAGTATCGAGACGAGAAGACTGAGACGTCCGTGCAATTAGAGGACTATTTGCGTTGAAGAGTTTTGCGCTACCCGCGCGGTTACAGGGAATTCACAAGAGCGTCATCCGGCAGGTGTTCGACCGCGCGCGCCCGGGCAGCATCAACCTGGGTCTCGGCGAGCCCGATCTGCCGACGCCGGATGTGATTCGCGACGCAGCGGTGCGCGTCATCACCGAACAGCAGAACGGTTACACGTCGCACGCAGGTTTGCCCGAGTTGCGGAAGAAAGTTGCGGGCGAGTATCCGTATCTCGACAACAATCCGGAACGCGTCATCATCACTGCGGGATCGCAGGAGGCGTTGTATCTCGCGCTGTTGTCGCTCGTCGACGATGGCGACGAAGTGTTGCTGCCGAACCCGGGATTCGTTGCTTATCCGACGATCGTGCGGATGGCCGGCGGCGCGTCACAGTTTTATCGCCTGCCGCGCGAGCGAGATTTCGGTTTCGATCTCGACGAGTTTCGTCAGGCGCTGACGCCGCGGACGAAGGTCGTTGTTTGTATCAGTCCGTCAAACCCGACTGGACGAACGCTTACGCGAGACGATCTCGCGGGCATCGGCGACGCCTTGCGCGATCACGATGCGTACCTGATCAGCGACGAGATCTATCGCGACCTTTATTACACCGCGGAGCGTCCGGAATCGTTGTCGTCGTTTTTCGAGCGGACGATCGTGATTGGTGGTCTGTCGAAGTCGATGAGTATGACGGGCTGGCGTCTCGGTTGGCTCGCAGGTGACGCGGAAGTCGTGAAGGCAGCGCTCGTGCTGCATGGTTACGTCACGACCTGCGCGTCAGCAGTTTCGCAGAAGGCATCGCTGGTTGCGTGGAGTGACGAAGCGGAAGCTGCGCGCGCAGCGTTTCGAGAAACGTTTCGCTCGCGGCGCGATCATTTGTTGAAACTGATCCAGGACGAGTTGCGACTACGCGCGGTGACGCCTGATGGAGCGTTCTACACGATGGTCGATGTAAGCAAGTTTGGTCCATCAATGCAGGTGGCGGAAGCGTTACTCGAAGCGGGCGTGATTACCGTGCCCGGCGCGGCGTTCGGGAGTGAGAGCGAAGGGTTTTTGCGGGTGTCTTTCTGCGCCGACCACGACACGTTGGCAGAAGGCGTGCAGCGAATAAAGCGAGGTTTGCAATTGAGATGAGTCGTAAGTATCGAGTCGGAATTCTGGGTGCGACGGGAATGGTCGGGCAGCGATTTATTCAGCTGCTGGTCGATCACCCACAGTTTGAAGTGACGGCAGTTGCCGCATCTGATCGATCGCAGGGAAAGGCTTTTGGCGAGGCGTGCACGTGGCGACTCGGCGGTGAAATGCCGGCCGCGGTTCGGACCTTGCCGGTCCAACCGCCCGCGCCGCCACTCGATTGCGACCTGGTGTTTTCGAGTTTGCCGGGAGACATCGCGCGGGAAACAGAAGGAAGCTTTGCGGCCGCAGGTTATCCGGTCATCAGCAACTCGTCTGCGTTTCGCATGGACGAAGATGTTCCGTTGCTGATTCCGGAAGTCAATCACGAGCACATCGGATTGCTCGAAGGTCAACGAAAGAAATATCCGCAAGGTGGTTTCATCGTTACCAATCCAAACTGCTCCACCATCATGCTGGCGCTCGCCCTTGCTCCCTTGCATGCGGCGTTCGGCGTGGAAGCGAGCGTTGCCACAACTCTCCAGGCGCTTTCCGGCGCCGGTTATCCGGGCGTGGCGTCGCTCGACATTCTCGACAACGTGTTGCCGTACATCGGCGGCGAAGAAGAAAAGATTGAAACAGAAACCGTCAAAATACTCGGCCGCTTCAATGAGTCGCGAATCGAACCGGCGCCGATGGCCGTCAGTGCTCAATGTCACCGCGTCAACGTTGCGGATGGACACATGGCCGCGGTGCGCGTGAAGTTTGCGCGTAAACCAACGCTAGCGAACCTGCGCGACGCGCTTACAAGTTTTCGATCTTTACCGCAGGAGCTCGGACTACATTCCGCGCCGGCAAATCCGATTGTGATCACGGATGAAGAGAACCGCCCACAACCGAAACTCGATCGCGACGCCGGCAACGGCATGACGATCACCGTCGGCAGAATAAAACCCGACTCAGTCATGGACTATCGCTTCGTCGTGCTGAGTCACAACACGATCCGCGGCGCCTCCGGTGCTGCCATTCTCAACGCCGAACTACTGGTCGCCCTGGGCCATCTATGAAAACCACATTACTTTTACTGATCCTTCTAATCTGTGTTCCCACTGTCTGCCAGTCACAACCAAAACTCGACGATCAGGTAAAACCACTCGTCGCTTCCTTCAAAGGCAAAGTCAGTCTTTTCGGCAAGAATCTCGACACCGGTGAAACTTACGCGTTGAATCCTGACGAACGCGTTCGCACCGCCAGCACCATCAAGATCGCGGTCATGATCGAAGCCTTCGGTCGCGTGAACGAAGGCAAGATCAAGTGGACTGACGAAGTGGTCCTGACGAAAGAAAAGAAAGTCTCCGGATCCGGCATCCTCACCGAACTCTCCGATGGTCTGCATCTCACCCTCCGCGATGCCGTCAACCTGATGATGATCGTCAGCGACAATACCGCGACCAATCTCGTGCTCGACGTTTTAACCACTGACGCCGTGAACGCGCGCATGGAATCGCTCGGCTTCAAGAACATCAAGATCATGCGACGGATCGGCAGCGGCGGCGAAAGCGCGGCAGGCAAGGATCCGGAAAACAAGAAGTATGGACTCGGCATGGCCACGCCGCGGGAAATGGTGCTCGTGATGGAGAAACTCGAGCGTGGCGAGATCATTAGTCCGGCTCTCTCGAAAGAGATGATCGACCTGATGAAACGCGAACAAGACCGCAATGCGATCGGCCGAGCACAATGGAATGTGCCGCTGGCCAGCAAGTACGGGGCGCTCGACAAGCTGCGCAGTGCGGTTGGGATTCTCTACACGAAGAAAGGGAAGATTGCGCTTGCGATTTCCTGTGACGACATGCCGGAAACGATGTGGTCGGTCGACAATCCTGCTTACCTGCTGATGTCGAAGTTGTCGGAGATCATCGCCGGCGGTTTAAGTACCAAATAGGCTCTAATTTGCCCCGGCTTCCGAATTTCTATATACTCCGCCCAGGTTTTTGGATCTACTCCAACAGCCAAAAGTCACATTAACGATCAAATGGCCGAAAAAGTCGGGTTGGCGATTGTCAGCAGTAGCGATTTGACTGCGGAACAATAGCTGCAAGAAAAGCTCGAGCACTATCACGTAATCCAACTGCAAACCGGAGTTGCACGACCGGAATACCGGGCACCATTTTGTTTCGCTCCAGTAGCTCCGCGCACCTCCAAATCCGTTAAAGACCTTCCAGCGGAGGAATCTATGAAAAAGAGTCTTACACGCTATGGGTTCAGGCTTTCGCTTGGCGCGCTCGTGGTGCTAATGCTCGTTTGCGGAAGCGCCTTCGGACAGGGCCAGGGCTTGTCCGCAATCCGCGGCACTATCAAGGACCCGCAGGGAAGCGTAGTGGCCGGCGCTACTGTGACCCTGACGAACGCGGAAACCAACAGTAGTCGCAACACCACGTCGAACGAGAGCGGGCAGTTTGCTTTTGAAGGAATTCAGCCTGGCGTCTACAAGATCGACGTTGAAGCGAAAGGCTTCAAGAAATCGGCGTTGACTAACGTGAATGCGCTGGTCTCTAAACCAGTGGACCTCGACGTCCCGATGGAGATAGGCGATCTCACCCAAACAGTTTCTGTTTCGGTCGGCGCAAGTGAGGCGCTCATCAATACACAAGACGGGAGCTTGGGAAATAACTTCATCTCCCAACAGATCACCCAGCTTCCACTCAACGCCCGAAACGTCGCGAACCTTCTGAGTTTGCAGCCCGCGGTGACTCCGTCGGGATACGTGGCGGGTGGTCGCAGTGACCAGGCGAACATTACGTTGGACGGTGTTGACGTTAACGAGCAACAGACCGGCGACGCGTTCAGCCCGGTGCTGCGCGTCAGCCCTGACACGGTTGAAGAGTTTCGTGTCACCACTTCCAACCCGAACGCATCGCAAGGCCGCTCGTCAGGCGCGCAGGTTGAATTGATTACCAAGCAAGGTTCCAACGAATGGCACGGCAACGTTTTTGAATATCATCGCAACACGGTTACCACTGCCAACGATTTCTTCAACAACAGCACTATCGACCCCTCGACCGGCAAGTCGATTCCGCGACCGACGTTGTTAAGAAACAACTACGGCGGAACGCTTGGTGGCCCAGTCATGAAAGACCGGTTCTTCTTCTTCTACAACTACGAAGGACGCCGGGATGCTCGTCAGGGTACGGTCAACCGGCTCGTGCCGCTGGCCACTCTCGGACAGGGTCTGCTGAAGTTTACAGCCCGCACTCCGAATGGCACGCTCGTTCCGGTCACACTCAACACGGCTCAGCTCAATCAGTTGACCACCAGCTTTGACAATACGACCAACACTCCGACTGGAAATGCGGTTGTAAACGTTAATCCGGTGGTGACCGGGATCCTGGCCGGTGCCGCGGCGAGGTATCCAGCGAACAACTTCCGCATTGGCGACGGCGTAAACACCGGTGGTTTCCAGTTCAACACCCCACTGCCTGTCAAGCTGTCCGCGCACGTTGCACGCTTAGACTTCAACATAACGAAGAACGCTCGTCACCTTGGTTACCTGCGCTTCAACTATCAACAGGATGTAACTGGTGGCGCGTCGCAATTCCCGGACACTCCCCCGGTCAACACCTGGAGTCACCCGCTAGGGTTTGTCGGCGGTTACACCTGGACCATCTCCGACAACAAAGTCAACAACTTCCGTTACGGTTTTACTCGTGAGGCGTTCACAAACCAGGGAGACTCATCGGACAACGCAATCACGTTCCGCAGCGTCTACGCTTCGAACCTGTTTACGCGAGGTTTCAGCCGTACAACTCCGGTGACGAACATCACCGACGACTTCTCGTGGATCACCGGTGACCACACGATCGGTCTCGGCACCAATCTTCGCATCGTAAGAAACAACCGTGAGAATTTTGCCGCGGCGTTCGACAACGGCATCACGAACCAGTCGTTTTATCTCGGTTCGGGTAACGTCGTCAGTAACCCGATCAATGCGTGGCTTCCGT
>DATJKO010000425.1:0-1872 GCA_035491355.1 Pyrinomonadaceae bacterium | reverse complement strand
CGCGCTTTCACTAATTATTACAGTAGTAAGTTTTGGTTTGCCTGCGACGGTGTTCGCTCAAACGAGTGCGGACGCTGAAAAGATAAGGGCGAGAGTGCAAGTGCTCTCAGCGAGCAAGGACTCGCAGGTGGAAGTGAAGTTCCACGATAAGACAACGGCTAAGGGCCACATTGTCTCGGTCGAACCCGTCTCGTTCACGCACAAAGATCCAAAGGATGGAAAGTTGCAGTCGATTAGTTATTCGGAAGTCAACAGCGTTAGTAAGGCGAGTAGTGGCGTCTCTACAAAGACTTGGATCATCATCGCCGGGGTGGCGGCCGGCGCTGTTACTACATGGCTGATCGTCAAACCAGCGGTATGCGACGGCGGCGCTCAAACACGCGGGGTCTGTTAAGCCACGTTCGGTACTTTGGTGAAGAATTATTTCTCAAGATAACTAGTAGCGAATTTACCGGCGCCACTAAGCTGAACGATCACGTTACCGTTCTTTGCTGCTACATAATGCGGGACACCGGCGGGTATAACGATGAAGCTGCCCGCCGGGTAACCTTCGAGCTTTTCAGCATCGAACCTGTCGCCCTCCCCGATATACCACGTTCCTTCTATGACCGTTACCAACTCATCCTGAGGATGCGTATGCGCTCGCACGCGCCCGCCACTCGGTATCTTTACGCGATCGATCCAGGTGCCGCCCCGAGTGGAATCGCCGAGCAATTGTGCGCGCTGTCGACCGTCGTCGTAATACGGCGGCGTGAACCACTTAACTTCTTCCGGTCTTAACCCCACGATTTCCTTTTTGGCCTGTTTCGACCAGGCCAACTCCGATAGGGCTGCAGTCGCCGCGATCATTGACCCAACGAGGACTGCGTTTCGCATCTTTTTCATTTCGAATGTCTCCTTAACCACACTGCAGGCAGATCATTCGACATTGAAGATCACTTGATTGCTCGCACTGGCGTTTGCGTTGCGGTCCGTCACCGTGACTTTCAGAATGTACCGCCCCCGAGCGAGTGTCTTCAGTCCAACGTTCGCGCCGTAAGGTATTCGAGCGAGATCGGTGTTAGGTTCCACCACCACCGGCAGCTCGGGACTGGCAACGACGCGCTGACCGCCTCCTCGTAGGATTTCAATCTGTGCGTCGAGTTTTGGCGCCGCCGCTGTAGCTGCGTTGTAGACGATCGTAAAGAACGTCAGTGTCGACTCGCGCGCAAAGCGATGGTCAACGCTGAACAGCACCTGTTCGCCACCGGCTTGTTTGTCCTGGACGGCGTTCGAGATGTGTCCGCCTAGCAACAAAGAACTCAACGTCAGTTTTTTCGAACTCAGATCGGGAATGTCGATCCACTGCGCCGCGCTGCCGACGCTACCGGTCTTGTCATCGCGTGCGGCAACACGCACCTGATAGATGCCCGGCTTCAGCGGCAGTTTGTGGCTGTACACAACCGACGGCTCTTTAATTCCGGTCATCGTCAAAGGATTCACATTGAGTCGTGTTTTGAAACTGCCTGCCTGTTTGCCCTGATCGTTGAGCACGACTCCCGCGAGATCGATCGCGGCCGGTTGTTTGTCGTCGGCGCCATAACCAAGACCGTCCGTCGCCATCTGCGTCGCCGCCGTCAACACCGGCCCGGAGCCAGGCACGTCGACAAAACTGACTGAGAGTTTGGTCGGAAGACTCGTACGCGCAGAAGGAGCGGCGAGTGCGGACATCAACGCGTCACCAACGTTTGCGGGAGTTTCAGCGGCGGCAGTATCGGTGGTCGTCTTGTTCGCTTCGCCCGTGTTTTCTTCCGGCTTTGGTTCGCTCGAAAAGAAACCACGCGCAATGCGCACGGACAACTCGGGCCGGCTCGGGACACTGATCGCAAGTTG
>DATJKO010000424.1:0-3267 GCA_035491355.1 Pyrinomonadaceae bacterium | reverse complement strand
GTGTGCACTCCCTTGCGCGATTGCCGCTTGTCAGTGAAAACCACCTCGTGCATCGGCGGGCTATTGAATGGTTTGTCGTAATCGGTTGTGAGTCCTTCGGCAATATAGCGAGCGTTGAGCACGGCTGCTTCGGTTGCTTCACGTAGTCCATCGTTGCCGTGCGTCAGGATGTACGAGAGCGCGCGCAACATCATGCCGTAGTTTCCAAAAAACGCCTTGACGCGGCCGATCGACTGTGGTCGATCGTATTCGAGCCTGAACGTTGGATCGCCCACGGTCCAATCAGTCTTCACGATACGCGGCACAGGCAGAAACGGCTCCAACTCTTTCGTGCAGCAGCATGGACCAGAACCTGGACCGCCGCCCCCGTGGGGCGTCGAAAACGTTTTGTGCAGGTTCAAGTGGATGACGTCCACGCCCATGTCACCCGGACGAGCGATGCCGACGAGCGCGTTCATGTTCGCGCCGTCCATGTAAACCAGACCGCCGGCTTCATGAACAATCTCGCAAATCTGTTTGATGTTGCGTTCGAACAGACCGAGCGTGTTCGGATTGGTCAACATCAGACCCGCGACGTCGCCGTGCGAACACAACTCGCGCAAGTGGTCCAGGTCGGTGAGTCCTTCGCTGGTCGAGCGAATCGTCTTGACTGAAAAACCGGAAAGATGTGCTGAAGCGGGATTGGTTCCGTGGGCCGAGTCGGGAATCAACATCGTGCGCCGGTTCGAGGTCGTGCCCTCACGCGCGTCGAGAAACGCACGAATCATCATGACGCCTGTCATTTCACCGTGCGCGCCTGCCGCCGGTTGTAATGAGACACCGGGCAGGCCTGTGATCTCGGCGAGATGCTGCTCGAGCTCGTAGATGACCTGCAACGCACCCTGCGCGTCGTGTTCTTCAGTCATCGGGTGAACGTTGGCAAACTCGGCAATTCGCGCCACGCGTTCGTTGAGTCGCGAGTTGTACTTCATCGTGCACGATCCCAACGGGTACATGCCGAGGTCGATCGAATAGTTCCACGTCGACATGCGGACGAAGTGTCGAATGACGTCGACTTCGCTGACCTCAGGCATGCCTTCGAGATCGTCGTCGCGCTGAAACTCCTGCGGCAGCAAATCTGCGACCGGCGATTCCTCAACGTCCAACGCCGGCAAACGATAACCGATGCGGCCCGGCTGCGAGCGTTCGAAGATCAACTGCTCGTTGGAACTGATGTGTGAAGTAACTTTGGTGATTCCGTCGATCATTACTGGTTGTCAGTGGTCAGTGGTCAGTAGTTAGTGGTCAGTGGTCAGTGGTCAGTAGTTAGTGGTCAGTGGTCAGTGGTCCGTAGTTACTTAGCCGCGGGATGTGCCCGTTAACGAAACACACGGACCACTGACCACTGACTACTGACAAAGCACAAAGCACAAAGCACAAAAAAACAACTTCTATCTCCTCGAAACCTCGCTCAACCCATCGACCAGCGCGTCAATCTCGGCGCGGCTGTTAATCTCCGTCACGCAGACGAGAAAATCGTTGGGCCGATCGGAAAAGTACTGCCACAACGCAATGCCGCCCTCGATGCCTTTCTCTTTACCCAGGCGCGAAAGCAGTTCGCCGGCGTCGAGTGGACCGCGAACGACGAACTCGTTGAAACGGGGTCCGGAGAAGGGAAGTGAAAAGCCTTTCAGCGACTCGATCTGGCGCGCTGCGTAAGCGGCCTTTTGCAGGCATTGGTGCGCCGCTTCCTGAATACCCCGCCGTCCCATCGTTTCCAGGTAGACCGTCGCGGCGAGGGCGATCAGACCTTCGTTGGTGCAGATGTTCGAAGTCGCTTTCTCACGGCGGATGTGTTGCTCGCGCGTGGCGAGCGTGAGTACAAATCCGCGGTTTCCTTTTTTGTCGTAGGCTTCACCAACCAAACGGCCTGGTATTTGTCGCGCGTATTTGTCGCGCGTTGCGAACAGTCCGACATACGGTCCACCGAACGACAACGGCACGCCGAACGATTGTCCTTCGGCGACGACGATGTCCGCGCCGCAGGTTCCGGGAGATTTCAAGAGTCCGAACGACATCGCTTCAGTCACAGCAACAACCAGCAACGCGCCCTTTGCATGCGCCGCGTCTGCCAGTGCTGACAAGTCTTCAACGCAGCCGAGGAAGTTTGGCGACTGGACCACGAGCGCCGCTGTTTGATCGTCAACCGCATTTGCCAACGCAGTTGCTGACTGTCCGGTCTGCGAGTCGAACTCGACCAACTCGAGATCGATACCGGCATGTTGCACGTAAGTTTTTACGACTTCGAGATACTGTGGATGGACCGCGGTCGACGCGATCACCTTCGATCGTCGCGTGACGCGTTCAGCCATCAACACGGCTTCCGCCAGGCCTGTCGAACCGTCGTACATCGACGCGTTCGCCACTTCCATTCCGGTCAACTGACACACGAGAGTTTGAAACTCGAAGATCGTTTGCAGAGTGCCCTGCGAGATTTCCGGTTGATACGGCGTGTAGGCTGTAAAGAACTCGGAGCGCGAAATGAGGTGATCGACGATCGTCGGGATGTAATGCGAATACGCGCCGCCACCGAGGAAACTCGGCCGGCCGGCGCCCGCGTTTCGTCTACCCATTTTCTCGAAGCGATTAAGTAACTCGATCTCCGACAGCGCAGCCGGTGTGTTGAGGGGCCGCTTCAGAAGCAAGTCTTGAGGAATTGAATCGAATAAATCTTCCGCCGATTTGAGCCCGATGGCCTCAAGCATCTCTTTGCGCTCTTCCGGCGAGTTAGGAATGTAGCGCAAGTTTATTCGCTCTCAGCTTTCGTAAAATCTTCATACTCCGCGGCCGTCAATAAACTATCGACCTCGCCTGGATTCGACATCTTTACGCGGATCATCCATCCATCGCCGTATGGATCCGAATTTACTTTTTCAGGCTCGTCGGCGAGTGATTCGTTAATCTTCACGACCCCGCCGGCGACGGGAGTAAAGACTTCCGACACCGCCTTCACTGATTCCACTGAACCAAACGATTCATTCGCTGCAAATTCATCGCCCGCCTTCGGTAGCTCGACATACACTACGTCGCCCAATGAGTTTTGCGCGTAGTCAGTGATGCCAATGATGGCTTCATCACCGTCCACTCTTACCCATTCATGATCTTTACTGTAGTGCAGGTCTTCCGGAACGTTCGCCATGGATCCTCCATCTATCTTGTTACTTCGGTCGTTTATAAAACGGCGCCTTGACAACTCGCGCGCAAACCAACTTGCCGCGCACGTCGATC
>DATJKO010000423.1:0-3417 GCA_035491355.1 Pyrinomonadaceae bacterium | reverse complement strand
TTCGCCTGTGCGGATCTTGGGACCGGAGAGATCCACCAGCACGGCGATGGGCTGTCCCTTTTTTGCGGCGGCCGCACGTGCGCGACGGATGTCCTCCGCTTTTTCTTCGTGCGTTCCGTGCGACATGTTGATGCGCACGCCGTTGGCCCCCGCCGCCAGCAATCGTTCAACAACTTCCGGTGAGCGCGAAGCCGGGCCCAACGTCATTAGAATTTTGGCTCTTCTCAAAGTCTCGACCTGCTTGGAGTTAGTTTGATGTATTAGTAGCTGAACTCTTCAATGCGCTGTCCACGGCCTGATCGATTTGCGCGCCTGAAGCTGGTCCAAAACCGATCACGCGATCCACCAACACACCTGCGCGATCGAAAATGAATGTTTGCGGAATCGAGTCGATGCCGGAAAACAGAAAGGTTACCAATTCTTCGTCGGGTATTGCGAGCGGGTATTCGATTCCGAGTTCGCGCGCGAAGTCGGAGACCTTGTTTTCGTCCTCCGGGCCGCCGACATTTAGACCAACCACTTGCAAACCCTGGTCGGCATATTTTTTCTGCAGCCCAATCAAGTGCGGCACACTCTTGCGACACGGATTGCACCAGGTAGCGTAAAAGTCGAGTATCAGCACTTTGCCTTTGTAGTCCGAAAACAAGCTGTGGTTTCCTTCAGAGACGGTCCATCCCAGCTTGTTGATGGTGTTCGTCTCCAGCGGTGGCATGGGATACGTGGTATTTGGAGGCGGAGCGGAGATTACGGGAGTCTTTTTCTCGGAGACTTTAACGTCGGTCGCGTTGCACGCCGCAAGAAACATTGCGCCGCAGATCAGTGTCGCGATCAGGATGAATTTGTAGGTTTGACGATGCTTCATCACGAATTCTCAGATTCGTCGCTCGGGGTTTCGGTTTGTTCGTGGGGCGCCGATTCGCCGGGTACGCGGTACTCTCCTTCAACCCAGCGTCCGAGGTCGACAAGCCGGCACCGTTCAGAACAGAAGGGACGAAACTGATTGTCTTTCCACTCGACTGATTTACCGCAGGTTGGACACTTCATTGCCACTACAAGCCGCACAACGACTAGGCGCAACTAGAGCGCAGCTGGTCGTTTGATCAGAATCCGTCGTTTGACGAAAGCGATCGTACCTGCGCGACGCATGGCGTTCAAGCGGACGGTCACACTCTCACGAGTTGAGCCGACGATGGAGGCTATCTCACGATGCGGGAGGGGAATGTCGATAAGCACGCCCTCGGGTTCAGACACGCCATAGCGCACGGAAAAGTCGGCGAGCAGACTGTCAAGGCGCGCGGGAATCGCATTTAAGGCAAAATCGGCCAGCCGCCGCTCGGCATGATCAAGTCGTTGACCGATTAGGCGGAAAGTGTAATCATGAAGCCGGTCATCCTCAGCCATCCCCCGTTTGAAATCCCCGACCTGGATTCGCAGGAGCCTGGAATTTTCGTAGGCAATCGCTGAATTCGCACGTTGCCCCGCTAGAGAATAGAGCGCTGATTCGCCGAAGAGGGATCCCTCTGGAAGGATGTCGATCACGGCCTCCCGAGTAGTGTCAGTTTCGATGCGGCAGAGCTTTATTCGGCCATGAACGATGGCATATAGACAGTCGGCCGGTTCACCGGCGCGATAGACAAAGCGGCGGCGACGAAAGTCGAGGACCACTGAGCTGCGAGCTAGATCGGCGACGAGGGAGTCACTAAGTGTCGAACCAAATTCCAGCCCACGAATTAGCGCGGCGCGATCATCGGACGTTAAGTCTCTCGCGCGCTTCTGTTCCTGCAGGGACTTCATCTGCACGTCTCTCTGGGGTCGAGTTAACAGGTCTATGTTTGAGTCGCCTTTGGCAGCGTGGTTCGAAATTAAGTGGCCTGAGCGGGTTTGTTTCTACGATTGTAAGGACACCCGCCGTGATATTTCCCGGGAATGTATGCTCTCTTTCGATTGAATCTTTGACGCGACGCTTAGGGCGAGTACCGGCACGAACGTTTAACCGAGGCTCGCACTGTAGCATGAAGCTTTTACTGGCGCAAGATTTATAGGTCCAACACCCACGTTTTATGGAGCCCAAATCAAACATCCTTATCGTCGACGATAACCCCGATAAACTCGGGCTACTCGAAGCCGCGTTCAGTTTAGCCGGCTACAACGTGACCACCGCGACAGACGGCGACGAGGCGTTGGCGGCGATCGAGTCGTACCAGCCAGACCTGGTGATCACCGATGTAATGATGCCGCGCATGAATGGTTACGAGTTGGCCCAACGCATACGGGCCAACCCGCTGACGAAGTTCATTCCCGTCATCATGCAGACAGCCGCGAGTAAGCGTGTGGAGGATCTCCGGCGCGCTTCGGAAGTTGGCGCGCTCGGCTATATCACGGATCCGACGGACTTGGACCTCATGTTGGCCCGGACCAGGACGCTGCTCGAGTTCAAGGCTTATCTCGATGTTTGCGAAGAAGCCGCGTTCACGGACCACCTGACAGGCCTCGCCAATCGCCGGCGTTTCGAGCGCCAACTCGAGCGCGAGGTCGGACGCGTATTGCGATTTGAGCGCCCCTTTACCTTGTTGATGATCGACATCGATAATTTTAAGAACCTCAACGACACGTTTGGTCACGACGCGGGCGACGATGCGATTCGCCGGATCAGTCGCGTACTGCGTGAAGGTACGCGCGGTATCGACCTGGCGGCGCGAATCGGTGGCGAGGAGTTTGCCGTGTTACTGGTGGAGACCGGTCAGAGTGCTGGATTGGAAGTTGCGGAGAGGTTGCGGGTGGCGATCAAGGCGTTGGAGACACCGTCAGGGGCCCGAATTACCGCGAGTATCGGGGTTGCAGAATGCCCGACAGACGCGCAAACTGCTTCTGGCATCCTAAAGGCAGCGGACGTCGCTTTGTATGAGGCGAAGCGAAGTGGCCGCGATCGCGTGGTGCCCATGCAGCCGCTGATCAGATCGAACTCGGTCGCGGCAGGCGACGTACAACGCGACTGATGCCTTTTTGCTACTTGTGGCTAATCGTTTTGAGGTTCAGGAATGGCTGATTACAAGGAAAAGTTAGACGAGTGGCAGCAGGCTGCGCTGCGCAAGGCCCGCGAGCTCGACGAGAAGTTTGCGATTTCCGACATGGTCGGTGAGAGCGCGCGTGTTGCTGGTGAAGCGGCGAAACGTGGCGCCGGCACCATGGCGAGCGGCGCGGAACGTTTGCGCGCGGAAGCTGAACGGTTGAGTGAGGATGAAGAGGTAAGTGAAACGACTCGTCGCGCCGCAAAAGGTGTGAAGGTGGCGGGCGAGAAGTTTCGCGACGTTGCCGGCGATGCCGGCAAGAAGGCGGGCGAAGTTTACGAAGACGCGAAGAAGCACTACGAGCGAGCCTCGCACGTTTTCGATAAGGGGGCACGACTGACGCGCGCGT
>DATJKO010000422.1:0-3736 GCA_035491355.1 Pyrinomonadaceae bacterium | reverse complement strand
CGTAAACGCGTCAGGTCAACGCGCCGCCTTCTCAAACTTCCTGACTATCGAACCAGCCGCGCGCATTGCACAGGCGCCCACGCTCGGTGCCGAACCAAAGCTAACTGAAGACGCGATTACGCTCACCTGGCAACCGCCGGCAGCAAATATCGACGGTTCGACGCCGGTGAATCTCCTTGGCTACAACGTGTATCGGATGGATGAGTCGCAGAGTGAACCGAGTCAGGTGCCGATCAACTCCGCGCTCGTTTCGGAAACTGAGTACGCCGACAAGCACTTCCAGTTTGGCAACAACTATCGCTACATCGTTCGTTCCGTTTCACTCGGCACAGGAGGCGGGCAGGTTGAGAGTTTGAATTCGAATGCCGTAGCCGTTGCCGCTCGCGATACATTTCCTCCAGCGCAACCTGAACGTCCGAGCATTGCACCGGATCCATCTTTCGGCCGGCTCGCGATCTTCTTCGCGCCAAATAAAGAGCCGGACCTCGCGGGCTACGACCTGTATCGTTCGACCGATCCGAACGTGCCGAAGGAGCGGTGGACCAAGCTTAACCAGTCGCTGCTGACACGCACGACTTATCAGGACGAACGCGTCGAATCAGGCAAGACCTATTACTACTACCTCCGAGCGGTAGATCAGTCGGGAAATGTTAGTCCTCCGTCTGAAGTCACATCTGAGAGAGTACCTTAACAATATGACGAAGTACTGCCGCATAGCTCATCCATCACTTGAAGGTCCGCGCTACGCGATGGTTATCGACTCGACGGTCCATACTCTGCCCTATGAGTTTATTTACGAAGACCTCCAGTTTATGGATTCGGGTCCGACGTTTGAACTCGACGAGGTAAAACTGCTCGCGCCGGTAAGGCCTTCGAAAATCGTTTGCGTCGGACGAAACTACCGCGAGCACGCGGCTGAGTTGGGTAACAAGATGCCTGATGAGCCGCTGCTGTTTTTGAAAGCACCCTCCGCCATCATCGGGCCTGAAGAACGCATCGAGATTCCGAGTGCTTCGCAACAAGTCGAACACGAAGGCGAGCTTGGCGTCATCATCGGATTCACGGCGCGAAACATCAGCGACAAGGATAGTGGGCTCGGTTGCGTGTTCGGTTATACCTGCCTGAACGACGTCACCGCCCGCGATTTACAACGGAAAGATGTTCAGTTCACGCGCGGTAAGTCGTTCGACACCTTCTGTCCCGTCGGCCCGTTTGTCATCACCGACCTCGATCCCAACAATGCCACGGTCACGACACGCGTGAATGGCGAAGTAAAACAAAACGGTAACACACGCGACATGGCTTTCGACGTCGGCTTTCTAATACGCTACATCTCTGCGATCATGACGTTGTACCCCGGCGATTTGATCGCCACGGGAACACCAGCCGGCGTTTCGCGCATGAAGCACGGCGATGTCGTGGAAGTTGAAGTGGGTGGAGTCGGTATTCTGAGGAATCAGGTGTACGATCCAAAAGAAATCATTTCTTAGAGTAGGAGTTCTGTCATGAAGTTTTTTCTGGATACAGCGAATCTCAACGAGATCCGCGAGGCCGCGTCGTTCGGGTTCGCCGACGGAGTCACCACCAATCCATCACTGATCGCCAAAGAAGGCGACGTGGATTTCAAGCAGCACATCGCGGCGATCTGCGAGATCGTGCAGGGACCGGTTTCGGCTGAAGTGACCAGCCAGGACAAGGAAGGGATGGTCCGCGAAGGACTTGACTATTCGAAGATCGCGCCGAACGTCGTGATCAAGTGTCCGCTGACGAGAGAAGGACTTAAAGCAACGCGTCAACTTTCCGATCAGGGTATTCGCGTAAACGTCACGCTTTGCTTCTCGGCGGCGCAGGCGATTCTAGCGGCGAAGGCGGGAGCGTCATTCATTAGTCCGTTCATCGGCCGGCTGGACGACATCGGCGAGAACGGATTGTATTTGCTCCAAAGCATTGTCGAGGTCTATGAGAACTATACGTGGAAGACGGAAGTGCTGGCCGCGAGCTTGCGACACCCGATTCATGTGATCGAAGCGGCACGTCTGGGTGCCGACATCGCAACCATACCTTTTAAGGTTATAGATCAGCTTTTCAATCATCCGTTGACGGACAAGGGCCAGGCGCAGTTCCTGGCGGACTGGGCCAAGAGTGGTCGGAAGTAAGCGGAAGGACCGACTGAGATCGATTCGATTGAAGTACGAGTACACAAGTACGACGGCACGGAGCATCGACGCTGGCCCGCTCACGTTGCCGCGGACACTGGTTCCCTGTTGGTCCTTCATGCCGTCTTCAACGAGGATATCGAGCACGAACTGTTAGGAACGATCTCGTGTGGAACGATCAGTATCGAATACTACTGGCTCGATCGCTGGTACAACGTTTTTCGGTTCAGCGATCCCGCCGGCGCGTTTCAGAACTTCTACTGCAACGTCGGTCTGCCGCCGAGTTTCGATGGGTGTGTTCTGAGTTACGTCGATCTCGACATCGACGTGCTGGTCAAACCTGATTTCTCCTACCAGGTTCTCGACCTCGACGATTTTGAAGAAAATGCGCGCCGTTACGACTATCCTGTCGACGTACGAGAGAGCGCACACGAGGCGCTGGCGGAGTTGATCGAGTTGATCGAAACCCGATCGTTTCCCTTCGACGAATAATTTATGGCCTCTCAACAAAAGACCAAACAAGCAAAATCGAAGCTGGACGTATTGCGCGAGCGGACCGAGCTGGCCGAACAAGGCGGGGGCACAGCGCGTGTTGAGAAACAACATGAAGCCGGCAAGATGACTGCTCGCGAGCGCATCGAGTTTCTGCTCGACGAAGGGTCATTTGAAGAATTCGATAAGCTCGTCGTCCATCGCTCGAAAGATTTTGGTCTCGACAAACAACTCTACCCCGGCGACGGTGTGATCACCGGTCATGGTCTGATCGATGGACGTGCAGTGTTTGTCTTCGCACAGGACTTCACGGTTTTCGGCGGTTCCCTTTCCGAAACTCATGCCGAGAAGATTTGCAAAGTGATGGACCTCGCGATGAAGGTCGGCGCGCCGATTATCGGCTTGAACGATTCGGGTGGCGCCCGTATTCAGGAAGGCGTCGTTAGTCTTGGCGGTTACTCCGATATTTTTCTACGCAACACTCTGGCGAGCGGCGTAGTACCGCAGATCAGCTGCATCATGGGTCCATGTGCGGGAGGCGCTGTTTACAGTCCCGCGATCACCGACTTCAACATCATGGTGAAGGACACGTCGTACATGTTCATCACCGGACCCGACGTGATCAAGACCGTGACGCACCAGGAAGTGACGAAGGAGACTCTCGGCGGCGCTCTTACTCACAACAGTGTTTCCGGCGTGGCCCACTTCGCAGCCGAGTCTGACGAACACGCACTCCGCATCGTGCGCGAGCTGTTTTCCTTTATTCCGTCGAACAATCTCGAAGACCCGCCGCGCCTGCAGGTGAGCGATCCGATCGATCGCGCGGAGCCTAAGTTGAACGAGATCGTTCCGGAAGCCTCGAACCAGCCGTATGACATGCGCGACGTCATCAATCACGTCGTCGACGACGGTTACTTCTTCGAAGTGCAACAACTGTTCGCGCCGAATATCGTCGTTGGTTTTGCGCGTTTAGGCGGGCGCGCAGTGGGAATCGTGGCGAATCAGCCGGCTTTTCTCGCCGGCGTGCTCGACATTTCCGCGTCCGTGAAGGGCGCAAGATTCGTTCGTTTCTGCGACTGCTTCAACAT
>DATJKO010000421.1:0-1890 GCA_035491355.1 Pyrinomonadaceae bacterium | reverse complement strand
AAAGTGGACGTCCACGTGCCGGTCAGAATCAGAAACTCCCCAACGAACCCGTTCAGAAACGGCAGACCAATCGACGACAGCGACGCGATCACAAACAGCGTCGCAAACCACGGCATCGGCGTCGCGAGTCCGCCAAACTCGCTGATCGTGCGTGTGTGGCGGCGTTCGTAGATGAAGCCGACGAACAAAAAGAGCGCACCGGTCGAGACGCCGTGATTCAGCATTTGATATAGCGCACCCTGCATGCCGAGTTCGGTAAACGAAAAGATACCGAGGACGACGAAGCCCATGTGACTGACGGATGAGTACGCGACGAGGCGTTTGACGTCGGGTTGGACCATGGCCACGAGCGCGCCGTAGATGATGCCAATGACGGCGAGGGTGATCAATACCCACGCCCAGTCCTTTGACGCGTCCGGGAACAGCCCGAGATTGAAACGCATTAACCCGTACGTTCCCATCTTTAGCAACACGCCCGCCAGGATGACGGACCCTGCCGTTGGCGCTTCGGTGTGAGCGTCAGGCAGCCACGTGTGCAAGGGAAACACCGGCACCTTGATACAGAAAGCGATTGCGAACACGAGAAACAACCAGTAGCCAGTGTGCTCCGGCAGCGGGTTCGACTGCATCGCGTTGAGGATCGTTGGGTAATCAAACGAGTGATACAGGAAGTAGAGCGCGATGATGCCGACGAGCATCAGCAAGCTACCCACGGCCGTGTAAATGAAGAATTTTACCGCCGCGTAAATGCGTCGTTCGCCGCCCCAGATCCCGATCAGGAAGAACATCGGCACCAGCGATGCTTCGAAGAACAGGTAGAACAGCAGGAGATCGAGCGATACGAAGACGCCGATCATTGCCGACTCGAGTAGCAACAGAAAAACGTAGTACGAGAGTTGTCGTTTGTGGACCGCGGTCCAGCTCGAAAGGATCGCGATCGGCATCAGCAGAGTCGTCAACAGCACAAGCCAGAGACTAATGCCGTCAACACCGAGGTGATATTGCGCACCAATCGAACCGATCCACGTGACGTTCTCTTCGAAGCGAAACTCAGGACCGCCGCCGAGGCCGCGCAGCAAGAGAAGGGAAACGAGGAAGGTCGACGTGGTGGTCGCCAGCGCGATCCACTTGTGATGTTCTTCGCGTTTACCTAGCGCGATGCCGTACACGACGGCGACCAGCGCGCCCGCGACAGGTAAGAGAATCAGGATCGTCAGTAAGTGCGGCATTGCTATGGTCTAATTCCCGGAAACCCAAGGTACGCAAACAGTCCAATCAGGATCAGTGCGCCGACGAGAATGATCGCGGCGTACGCGCGCACGAAGCCTGCTTGCAGGTAGCGACCGAGCCGTCCCAGTTCGGTGACGGACTGTCCGAGGCCATGGAGCAGGCCGTCGATGACGCCGATGTCCATGATCTTCCACAGTCCCTCTCGCGATCCGGCCACGATGGGACGGATCAGTACGGCATCGTAAATCTCGTCGACGTAGTATTTGTTTTCGAGTACTCGGGGCATCTCCAGCAGCGGTCGTTTCTTGAAGATCGTCCAGCCAACGCCGATACCGATAGCTGCAATGGCGATCGAACCGCCGGCAAGTAACCGCTCCGCACTGATTTCGTCGTGCGAGTGAACTTCCGCGGCCTCGTCCGTCGTCACGACGGGGTTAGCGATTGCAGGCTCGAGTGTGTGCTCAATCACATTTACGTTCTTATCTGTGAAGAAGGAACTCATCGCGTAAGGCACACCAATGAAGCCGCCAACCGTCGACAGTATCGCCAACACGATCAGCGGCACGGTCATGATCTTCGGCGATTCGTGTGGATGGTGATGCGCTGCATCAAATCGCTCTGAGCCCCAGAAGGTCATCACCATCATGCGCGTCATGTAGA